>NZ_BCNO01000001.1:330000-577043 GCF_001514535.1 Thermodesulfovibrio aggregans
GATAGCTGCTCAGCTCATGGAAAAGGCTATGGAGTACGGGATTCCTCTGGAAGACATATATCTTGATCCATTAGTTTTACAGATCTCAACTTCTCAAAATCAAGCAAAAGAAGTTTTAAGAGCCGTAAAACTTTTTCAAGAGTTAAATGATCCTCCAATGAAAACAATAGTTGGACTTAGCAACCTCTCAAATGGATGTCCAAAGCATCTACGGGCTATTTTAAATAGACACTTTCTTGCTCTTCTGATGTATGAAGGACTTTCAGCTGCTATCGTAAATCCCTCTGAAGTTATTGAGACTATAAAAACAATAGAAATCATAATGGGTAAAACACTTTATGCCCATTCCTATCTTGAGATTTAAGGAGTGAAAATGAGTTTCTCAATTCCTAAAGAGACCTATTCAGGGAAAATTCCTGAAATCAATTTTGGAAAAGAAAGGAAAGCTTTCTTTGGTGGAGAATCTGCCCTTCCCTTTCACTTTTTTGAAGGAGAATTTCCCCATAAACCTTTGATTGCCTTTGAGATTGAGGATGCTGTCCCTGATGACTATCCTGATGAGCTTGCCAAGCTCTATTCTTCAGTGTGGGATGATCCAGTAAGATGGGCTAAGTATTGCGAGTCTTTGGGAGCAGAGGCAATTGCGCTGAGACTTATGAGCACCCATCCTGACAGCAAAGATTCGAAACCTGAAGAGGCTGCTGATGTAGTAAAAAAAGTTCTCTCTCAGATAGATTTACCTTTGATAATTCTTGGGAGTAATCATACTGAAAAAGATGCCGAAGTTCTGCCTGTAGTGGCTGATGCTTCAAGAGATTATAACTGCATAATTGGAAAGGCACAGGAAGGAAATTATAAAACTGTAGCAGCTGCTGCAATTGCGGGAAGGCATAGTCTTATTGCTATGTCTGAGCTTGATGTAAATCTTGCAAAGCAGTTAAATATTTTGATTACCCAGATAGGATTTCCAAGAGAGAGAATAATTATTGATCCCATGTGCTCTGCACTTGGATATGGTTTTGAATACACCTACTCTGTAATGGAGAGAATAAAAATTGCAGGACTTATACAGGCAGATCAGATGCTTTCTGTTCCAATGGTTGCTGATGTGGGCTTTTATGTGTGGAAAACAAAAGAAGTGCAGGCTACTGAACAAGAGATTCCAGAGTGGGGAAGTCGTTATGAAAGAGCTATTATGTGGGAAACTGTAACAGCCTGTTCGTTCCTGCTTTCCGGTGCAGAACTTTTAATAATGAGGCATCCAGAGGCAATAAAAATAACAAAAAAGTTTATAGAGGATATATATGGCACTTACAGGAATAGAAATATTTAAACTTCTTCCAAAAACAAACTGTAAAAAATGTGGTTTTCCTACTTGCCTTGCCTTTGCAATGAAAGTAGCTCAGGGGCAGGCAAAAATTGAGCAATGTCCAGAAGCATCAGCAGAGGTAATAGAAAAACTTAAAGAAGCATCAACCCCTGCAATAAGGGGAATTGTTTTTGGCACAGAAAACCAATCCATAAAAATCGGAGAAGAACAGTGTCTTTTCAGGCATGAAAAAAAGTTCTTCAATTCCCCAGTTCTTGCATTAAAAATAAAAGACACAGATGAAAAATTAGAGGAAAAACTGAATGATGTTTTAAACTCTCAAATTGAAAGAGTTGGTGAAATACTCAGAATTGATGCAATTTTTCTTGAAAATGAGTCCAATGAACCATTGAAATTCAAAGAAGCAGTAGAAAAGATAATTACCGGAGCTCAGATACCCATGATACTTGGAACATTTAATCCAGACTCAGCAGATTTAGTCTTAAGCAGTTTCCCTAAAATTAAACCAATTCTTTACGGAGTTTCCGAAGAAAACATTGATAAAATGCTAAATATAGCTAAAAAATACGATGTTCCGCTCACAGTTACTGCAAAGGGATTGGATAAAGTAATTTCACTTAATGAAAAAATTATGAGTTCAGGATTTGACAAGTTACTTATTGATACTCAACCTGAAAGCGCTATTGAACTTCTCACTGACAACACAATTATAAGGCGTGCTTCATTGAAAAAGAGAGTTAGAGCACTTGGTTTTCCAATAGTAACAGTTCTTAAAGAAGATGATCCATTTTATGAGACAGTTCTTGCCTCAGTTGCTATTCTTAAATATTCATCTGTGGTTGTTTTAAATGAAATTCCGAGATGGAAAAATCTTATTCTTTTTACGCTGAGACAGAACATATATTCAGACCCACAGGTTCCCATGCAGGTAAAGCAAGACATATACAAAGTGGGAGAACCTGATGAGAGTAGTCCCATTATAGTTACCACCAACTTTGCTTTAACTTATTTTCTTGTAAAAGGAGAGATAGAAAACAGCAAAGTTCCTGCATGGCTTGCAATAATGGATTGTGATGGTCTAAGCGTTCTTACTGCATGGGCAGCAGGCAAGTTTTCAGCGAGCAAGATTGCTCAGTTTATAAAGGAAAGCGGCATTGAAGAAAGGTTAAATCACAGAGAACTCATTATTCCAGGATATGTTGCCATGCTTAAAGGCGCCATTGAGGATAAACTTCCTGACTGGAAGGTTATTGTGGGAACAAAAGAAGCAAGTGGAATTCCCGCTTTTTTGAGAAATTATGTAAGGAGTAAAGGATGATAGATAAATTAATTGAAATAGCAAGTAAGGGCTCTGAAAACTTACTTAAAGAAACAGAAGAGAAATTGAAAAGAGTGCTATCAGAAAAAGGGGAAAACTTCAACTTTGAACTTCCTGATACAGCCTATGGACTTCCTCTTATTTATGCTTTAGAGGGATTCAAAATCAATAATCTTTCAGAGATTAAAAAATTTTTTGAAGGAATAAAAGGACAACTCAGTCAAACAACTGATATAGTAACTTTTGCATTAAATTATCTTTACATTTCAGAGATTTCAGTTACTTTGGACTACATAACATCATCTCAAAGTGAGCCATTTTATGGATTTCTTGGAGACACAATTCAGAGAACTCTTGGAGTTCAGCTTGTTGATGGCAGAATCCCTGCAGTGGCGGTTTTGCTTGGCAGACTTGAGGATGACAAACTTCTTTCAATAGTTAAAGAACTTCAGGAAAAAAGGATTCTCACTTTTCTAATCGGTCCTGTTGCAGATGAATTCGTTAAAACAGGTGAAAGATACGGCTTTGAAGCCTATATAGTACCCGTTGGCACAGAAACAGAGCATACAGTTTTTGTTATTGACTGGGCTGTAAGGGCATCGTTGATTTTTGGGGGACAAACCGCTGGAGATAAAGATGCAATTATTGATTATGTAAGAAAGAGAGTTAATGCCTTTGCTATAGCCTTTGGAAACCTTAATGAAAGAGCAGTTGCCATGGCATTGGGAGCTGCTGTGCTGGCAATTCCGGTGATAACTGACCAGAGCTTGCCGGATGTTTCAATCCCTGAAATTGCTGAGTATCCTCTTTTGACTTCAGAAAAAGAACTTTCAAAGATTGTCAGGAAAGCGATTGAGACAAGGGGATTAAAGATAGTTGTGGAAAAACCTCCTATTCCTGTTTCCTATGGTCCAGCTTTTGAAGGTGAAAGAGTGAGGAAGGAAGACACTTTTATAGAGTTTGGCGGGCAGAAAACCCCTGCATTTGAATGGGTCAGAATGATGGAGGCTTCAGAGGTTGAAGATGAAAAGGTTGAGATAATCGGCACAGACTGGTGTAGCCGTTATGAACAGGGCGGTAGAATGCCCCTTGGAATTATCGTAAATGTGGCAGGCAAAAAGATGCAGAAAGATTTTGAACCTGTTATAGAGCGTCAGATTCATACATTCATAAATGAAGCTGAAGGACTCTGGCATATTGGTCAGAGAGACATAAACTGGATAAGAATAAGCAAAAAAGCAAAGCAAGCAGGCATAAGCCTTGAACATCTTGGATTGATAATAATGAGCATGACAAAGGCAAGATTTCGCAGCATCGTTGACAGGGTTGAAGTTTTGCTCTATGTTGATGAAAAGGATGTTTTAGAATTGAGAGAAGAGGCGAGGAAAGAGTACAGGAAAAGAGACCTCAGGCTTGCCTCACTTGTTGATGAAGAGGTTGAAGAGTTTTATTCCTGTTTACTCTGTCAGAGTTTTGCCCCAAAACATGTATGCGTGATTACACCCGAACGTCCAGGACTCTGCGGAGCCTTTACATGGCTTGATGCAAAAGCAGCTTATGAAATTGAGCCAACAGGTGGAAACCAGCCTGTGCAAAAAGGTGAACTCATTGATCCTGTTTATGGAAGATACAGCGGAGTTGATGAGTATGTAAAGAAACATTCAGGTGGAGAAATTGAAACAATAAATCTTTACTCAATCATGGAAAATCCCATGACTTCATGCGGATGTTTTGAATGCATTGTTGCAGTTGTGCCTGAAGCAAATGGAGTTTTAATAGTAAATCGTGGATACAGTGGTATGACACCTATCGGAATGAAGTTTTCCACAATTGCAGGAATGATTGGTGGAGGAGTTCAGACGCCGGGATTTATGGGAGTTGGTGTAAACTACATTACTTCAAGAAAGTTTCTCAAAGGTGATGGTGGTATAAAAAGAATTGTCTGGATGCCAAAAGAATTAAAAGAGAGAATAAAAGAGAACTTTCAAAAAAGAGCAGAGGAAGAAGGTGTGCCTGATCTTCTTCAGAAAATTGCCGATGAGACAGTCTGTGAAGATGTTGAGTGCCTGATTGATTATCTCTCTCAAGTTGGACATCCTGCCTTAGAGATGGAACCGATAATAAAATAAGTCGAAATTTTTTTAAAGACGTATTATATTTGTAAAGTTCGTACCATTCTCGGAATTAATAAAATAAAAAATGGCGGCGAAGGGATTCGAACCCCTGACACGACGGATATGAGCCGTCTGCTCTGACCAGCTGAGCTACGCCGCCAAACATAAATAATATATCAAAATCATCCCTCTTTTGGCAAATATTTAACCGCTTATTTATCAGGCTTCTGGATAAATTTTTGTACTCAGAATGAAATAATTTTTCCAGCGTAGTGACGGTTATGCTGTAGCAAGAACTCGCTCTTCAAGCCTCTGAATTCTTATAAGCACGTCGTCAATTACTTCTTTCTGAGAGAGTGCTTTATTAAGGTCTCCTCTTATATGCGTCACCGCATTAAATAATTCATCAATACGTTTGTTTGTCTCGTTAATTCTCCTGTTAGTCTCATCAATTCGCTGAGTATTTGCAATGATTTCGGATTTGAGCTCTACTCTGAGTGCATCAATTCGTTTGTTGGTCTCATCAATTCGCTGAGTATTTGCCATTATCTCAGCTTTGAGCTCTACCCTGAGTTCATCAATGCGCTTGTTGGTTTCATCAATTCGCTTGTTGGTCTCGTCAATTCGTTTGTTGGTCTCATCAATTGCCCTTCTTATGTCCCTGATTTCAGACTCAATATTTGCCTGCCTTGACTCAAGAGAGTTCATCCTTGCATTAATTGATTGAATGGCAATAGCAAATCCTTCAAGCTGTCCTGTAACTGTGGCTTTGAAGTCTCTGAATTCCTCTTTTAATTCTCCAAGAATTAGGTCTTTAAGTTTAGTTGCAATGGCTTCGATATCCATCAGAGAACCTCCAAAATTTTTTTAATTATACCATTTTACTTTTTTATCTGTCATTGCTCTCCCCCCTGTCATATCGAGGGCATTTTTCCCTGTCACTCGTTTTTTCCTATTCATTGCTTTTTTCCCTATAATTGCTTTTGCGAGGTCATTTTTTCCCTGTCATTGCGAGGAGCGTCAGCGACGAAGCAATCCCCACCGTCCGTCATTGCGAGCCGAAGGCGAAGCAATCTCGCCTTTTAATATCACGGAGTCCTTCTGACTGCTCCTAGTGACACTATGGCGTCATTGCGAGGAAGCCGAGCCAGAGGCGAGGCTGACGAAGCAATCCCCACAGTCCGTCATTGCGAGCCGAAGGCAAGCAATCTCATCCTTTCATTATCGCAAGAAGTCAGAGACTGCTTCGGGACATTGAGTCCCTCGCAGTGACTGAAAGGTTGGAATTGTAGGGATGAGAGATTCCTCGGGGCGTCGAGCCCCTCGGAATGACAAGAAAAGGATTGAATCACTCGCAGTGACGGAAAAGGTGGTATTGTAGGGATGAGAGATTCCTCGGGGCATCGAACCCCTCGGAATGACAAAAAAGAAAGACATCGAGTCACTCGGAATGACATAGAAAGCGTCATTGCGAGGAGCGTCAGCGACGAAGCAATCCCCACAGTCCGTCATTGCGAGCCGAAGGCGAAGCAATCTCGCCTCATAAAATGTCATCATATAAATCCTTCCATTGAGGATTGAATTTATTTATCAACTCAATCTTCTTCCTTCTACTGCCTCCTTTGATTTGTTTTTCCCTCATGATTGCATCAGTTATATTCTCATAAACCTCATAATAAACAAGTTTCACCACATTGTACTTCTTTGTAAATCCATCGGCAAGTTTGTTTTTATGCTCATATACTCTCTTTTTAAGGTCAGAGGTAACACCGGTATAAAGCACTGTATTGGCAGGATTTGTCATTATATAGACATAGCCTTTTTTAGACATGGGAATATTTTATCATAGTTGAGGGAGTGAGAGATTCCTCGGGGCATTGAGCCCCTCGGAATGACAAAAAAGAAAGACATCGAGTCACTCGGAATGACAAAGAAAGCGTCATTGCGAGGAGCGTCAGCGATGAAGCAATCTCCACAGTCCGTCATTGCGAGCCGAAGGCGAAGCAATCTCGCCTTTTCATTATCGCAGGAAGTCAGAGACTGCTTTGGAACATTGAGTCCCTCGCAGTGACGGAAAGGGTGGAATTGTAGGAGTGAGAGATTCCTCGGGGCTTCGAGCCCCTCGGAATGACAGAGAAAAAACATCGAGTCACTTGGAATGACGGAAAAAGCGTCATTGCGAGGAAGCCGAGCCAGAGGCGAGGCTGACGAAGCAATATCATCCTTTCATTATCGCAGGAAGTCAGAGACTGCTTTGGAACATTGAGTCCCTCGCAGTGACGGAAAGGGTGGAATTGAGGGAGTGAGAGATTCCTCGGGGCATTGAGCCCCTCGGAATGACAAGAAAAAAAACATTGAGTCACTTGGAATGACAGAGAAAAGGCAATAAAAAAGGCGGGGGGAGGGCCCCGCCTTATGACGAACACGGTGCGTTGTCTTTTGTTTTAGAAGTTGAGCTGGATGCCGTGTCTTACTGCCCAGGCATCATCAGCATCTTTGCCACCAGCGAGTTTGTAAGCATCGCCAGGCCAGAAGTATCCACCCTCTACCCAGTACTTGAGACCTTTGTCAATCTGATAGGTTACCTTTGCATCAACTTCCCAGCCAAGGTCTTTGTCTGGAGAAGGTGCGGTTCCTGTTCCTACATTCTTATTGATTGCTACATCTTCAACTGCTCTTAACCAGTAACCATAAAGCTCTGCCTTGAGGTCCTTTGTAATGTCATAGGCACCGCCGAATTTTACGTACTGGGTGTTGCAGAGACCTGTTCTTGAGTTAGCACCAAAGTTACATGCAGAAGGTGCTAAATATTCATATATGAATGTATAGTGCTGTTCCTGACCAAGTGCTGTGATGAATGCTTTAATATCCTCTGAATCGTCATTGCCACTACCGATTGCATACTCTGCGGTAAGTGTTAATGGTATTGTCTTGAATTTGTAGTCAAGTCCTGCAAGAGCTGCCCAGCCTTTGAACTTTGGATCGTGTCCTGTTGTTCTATCTAATTTACCTGTCTGAAACTCTACATCAGCTCTAAAGTTCAAGCCTGTTCCAGCAATGTCATCAACATTGCCTCTTAAACCAAAGTTCCAGAGGTGGATAGAAGAATTTGTAAGGTCTTCAAAATTTTGTGGCTTTTTACTAGAGATAAAATTATTGTCTAAATTTAAATAATATCCTCTCAAATTCTGGTCATCAACATATGTTACATCTGCGCTTAAGCCAAAGCCTTTACCTGCATAGGCTGCAAGAATTCCGTATGCTGTTGAGTCATCGTTAAGAGTTTCACTACCCTCTCTGAATTTGATTGTGTGAGCTGCAATGGTAAGCTCTTTCATTGGCTGAACGAATACGAGGATTGCATCATCACCAAAGTATGTGTGATCAAAGAAGAGACCATACCCGAGCTTAATGAGCTGGCGGCCTACTTTAAATCCTGCTGGAACACCAAGAAGTCCTGAACCCTGATACTGAATCCATGCCTGACGAATTGTTACATTGGACTCTTTTGTGTTACCAAAAGCATAGTTACCTCTTGCACCACCTGCCTGAGAACCCCAATTAACATTGTCTGTGTCATATGTTCCACTTTGCAGTTCAACATATCCAGTTGTATTTGGAGATACCTTAGCTTCCATATTGAGTATTACACGATAGTCGTAGTAAGACTTGGAATCTTCATAAGTATCATCTTCCTTTACATTCAAATTTTTTCCATACATTCCTCTGAATCTCAGCTCACCGCCGAGGGTTATCTGGGTTTTTCCTTTTGCGATGACTGCTGTTGTGTCTGATGGGATTTCTGCCGGTGCTGCATAGCTGAGTGCAGCAAGACCCAAGAGAAGAACCAATACTGCTAAAATACTTGCATATTTTTTCACTTCCTAACCTCCATCGGTTAGTTCAGTTACACCGCCAAGGGCGGTGGTAAGGCATTAAGATTGAGTTTGCTTCGTCGCTAACGCTCCTCGCAATGACTGGAAGGGAAACTCCTCCCAATGACTAAGGAATATACTCCTCGCAATGATGAGGAAGAATCTCCTTGCAATCATTGAGGAGTTAGCGACTGAGAATTTGGGGGTTACCCCATGCACCGTGTTCGTCTTATCACCTCCTTTTTTGAGTGTAAGTTTTTAGACATTTTATCATACTTTTTTTTCCCTGTCAAGGGGTATGGGATTGCTTCGTCGCTGACGCTCCTCGCAATGACACTTTTTCTGTCATTCCTAGTGACTCGATGTTTTTTTCTCCGTCATTCCGAGGGGCTCGATGCCCCGAGGAATCTCTCTCTCCCCACAATACCACATTTTCTGTCACTGCGAGGGACTCGATGTCCCGAAGCAGTCTCTGACTTCCTGCGATAATGAAAAGAGGAGATTGCTTCGTCAGCCTCGCCTCTGGCTCGGCTTCCTCGCAATGACGCCCATAGTGTCAATAGGAGCAGTCAGAAGGACTCCGTGATATTAAAATGAGAGATTGCTTCGCCTTCGGCTCGCAATGACAGGAAAGGGGCGCTCGCAATGACAGGAAAAAGGTGCTCGCAATGACGGACTGTGGGGATTGCTTCGTCGCTGACGCTCCTCGCAATGACAGGAAAAGGAAGTTCCTTACAATGAAAGAAAGGGGAGGCGCTCGCAAGGACTGAGAGAGACGCACCTCGTAATTGCATCCCTTGAGATTGTCCTGTCATATCAACGGAATAAATAACTATTTCAAAGAACAACAATCACCACACACTCATGCAATTTGAGTGCCAGATAAAATGTAAGGATTTTGCGAGTTTTGTTTGCAGGCTATGTATATTTTTTTAGACAGTTGTTGAAAAAAGTATACAATGAAGTTTCCCCAAAATAATAGGCGCGGAGGGGATCGAACCCACGACCTCTTCCGCGTCAAGGAAGCGCTCTCCCACTGAGCTACGCGCCTTAAGTATTGTTAATTATAAATAATTTTCTGTTCCAATTGTCAACTGGTAAAATAAAAATTGTGAAATTCCTCTTGACAAAGTCGTCTCAGATAGAAAAGAATTAGAACAAAAAATAAAATTACAAAGGAGGCTTAGCATGTTTAAAGGTTCAATGGTGGCAATTGTTACACCTTTTAAAAATGGAAAAGTGGACGAAAAGGCTCTTGAGGAACTCATAGAGTGGCACATAAAAGAAGGTACACACGCCATTGTGCCATGTGGCACTACTGGAGAGGCATCAACTCTTGACTATGAAGAGCACTACAGAGTTATTGAAATTACTGTAAAGGTGGTAAACAAACGAGTTCCTGTTATTGCTGGAACTGGCTCAAACTCAACTGAAGAGGCGATAATGATTGCTCGTAAAGCAGAACAACTCGGTGCGGATGGTTCTCTTTCCGTTACTCCTTACTATAACAAGCCTACTCAGGAAGGTCTTTACAGGCATTTCAAAGAGATTGCAGACAAAACAGGGCTGCCAATGATTCTCTACAATGTACCCGGAAGAACTTCTGTAAACATGTTGCCAGAGACAGTGGCTCGTCTTGCCGAGCATCCAAGAATAGTGGGAATTAAAGAGGCTACAGGAGACATGAAACAGGTGAGTCAGATTATTAGACTCTGTGGAAGCGATTTTGCTGTTATCTCTGGAGATGACTTTACAAATCTACCTCTTCTTGCTCTCGGTGGAAGAGGTTTCATCTCAGTTACTGCAAATGTTTGTCCAAAAGATGTGGCTGAACTATTTAATTCATGGGAAAGAGGAGATATTTCCAGAGCAAGGGAAATTCACTACAAGCTTGAACCAATTAATAAAGCAATGTTTATTGAGACAAATCCGATTCCTGTTAAAACAGCTCTTGCAATGATGGGTAAAATAAAGGAAGAGTTCAGACTTCCTCTTTGTGAGATGTCTGAGACAAATAAACAAAAGCTTGCTGAGGTTTTGCGTAGCGCCGATCTTATCAGCTAAATGATTGAAGAATTAAGAATTAAAAACTTTGCAATCATTGATAGTCTCTCAATTCAGTTGAAAGAGGGGTTTAATGTTATTACCGGTGAGACAGGAGCTGGAAAATCAATAATTGTTGATGCAATTGGAGTTTTACTTAAAGAAAAAATATCAGCCGCTGATTTTGTAAAACACGGTAAAAATGAGGCTATTGTGGAGGTTGTGCTCGGTGATGTAAGGATTTCTGAGTCAGATGAGGATTTTGTAATTCTCAAGAGAGTCATCCCTGTTAATGGAAAAACAAAGTCTTATGTTAATGATTCAATTTATACATCTCAAGGATTTGTTAAAGTTGCATCCCAGTTTATAAACATTCATGGGCAGCATGAGCATACTTATCTTTTAAGGAGAGAGAATCACATTGATTTTTTTGACACAATCACAGGATTAACTGAAGAGGTAAAGAATTTTACCGAAATCTATGAAAAAGTTGTCAAATTAAGAGAAAAAGTTGAATCCCTAAAAAATGAACTTATCGCAAAAAAGCAGAGAAAGGAACTCATTGAGTTTCAACTTAGGGAGATTGAATCTGCCCAGCTCAGAGAGGGAGAAGAAGAGGAGTTGAATGAACAGAGGAGAATACTTAAAAATGTTCTTAAGCTTAAAGAGCTTGCTGAAGATGCATTCAGCCTTCTTTATGACGGTAAGAACTCAGTTCATGAAAATCTCTCTAAAACACTCATGGTTATCAAAGAACTTCTTCGTTTTGATTCAAAGGCAGAGGAGATAAAAAATCTTATTGAATCAAGTCTTGCACAGATTGATGAATCTATTTATTCTTTACGAAAACTAAAAGACACCTATGAGCCAGATCCTTTTACCCTTGAAAAAATAGAGGAAAGACTTACTCTTATAAACAGGCTTAAGTCTAAATATGGCAGTTCTGTTGGAGAGATTATTGAATACGGAAAAAACATAGAAAAGGAACTGAGCAGTATCAGTATTTCAGAGGATGAGATGAAAAAACTTCAGGAGGAGCTTGTAAGTCTGGAGGCTGAAATGGATAAAAAAGCAGAGGAGATTTCAATGAAGAGAAAAAAGCTTGCAGCAAAGGTTGAAACTCTGGTTAATGAAGAGCTTAAAGAGGTAGGATTCAGTAATCCCAGATTTGAAGTAAAGATCAGAGAAAGAGAAATATGGCCAAAAGGTAAAGACGATCTGGAGTTTTATTTTTCGGCAAATCCCGGAGAGCCACCAAAACCTCTGAGCAAGGTTGCCTCAGGAGGGGAACTTTCCCGTCTTATGCTTGCCCTTAAGTGTGTGGAACTAAAGGAGGCTAAAAAAGACATAAAATCAATGACTTTGATATTTGACGAGATTGATTCAGGAGTCGGAGGAACTGTGGCAGAAAATGTGGGTAAGCGACTTCGTGAACTTGCAAGGCATCATCAGGTAATTTGCGTAACTCATCTTCCACAGATTGCAGCAAAAGCTCAGCATCATCTGAAAGTGGAAAAAATTATATGGGATGAGAAGACTACTGTAAAAGTTGAATTGCTAAATAAAGCTAAGAGAAAAGAAGAAATCGCCCGCATGCTGAGCGGAAGGATTACGGAAAGTTCACTCTTTCACGCTGAGGAACTCCTTCAGGGTTGAGTTTCTTTAAGATAGGCATTAATGAAATTTCGTATTTGTCTTAGAAATTCCTCTATATCGTTGAGATTATTCCTGACAATCTTAAATAACTCTGCTGGAGTTATTTCTCTGTAAAAATGAACCATTCTATTACGATAACCTGCCATCATAAATAGTTTTTCTGAAAGTTCCTGTGTGACAATTCCCTTCTTACCCAGTTCTTTGGCAATTTTTTTATATTCAAGCTCTTTATAACCGTAGGTTTTTGCCAGAATGTGTCTGCCAATATCAAATATAGCTTCAAGAGTTCTTCTAAGATAGCTTTCAACAAAAGCTGGATTTCTCTTATCGGAAAGAAATTCCTCTTCATCCATGACTTGAAATGACCTTAATTCATTGAGGCATTCCTCAATAAAGCCAATTAGATTAATTATTCGCTTTATATTCAAACTGGAAATAACCATTATCTATTGCCTCTAAAATGTCTTCTATAAATTCTTTTTGCTTGAAAGCCAGATCAGAAGCTTTTTTCATGATAAGTTCTTCGTATTCATCGGCAAAATTTTCATCTTTTGCATAAATACGGATTCCCTTTATTATCTCATACTGGAAAAGTGAGTCCTGCTCATGCATGAATACGAGGTCTATCTCAAAAGGCTCAAAGAGAATTGAGAAATCCCTGTAAAGCTCTCCATAGGTGAGAATTGGATTATCAGGGAGTTCTTCAAAATAAACGGCAACATCGAGGTCTGAGTAAGGCTCTGAAGAAACCTCATATCCATCAATATATCTCTTACCTGCCTCAGCCTGAGAGCCAAAAAGATAAATCATAGAAATTTTGTATTTTTCGGCAATTTCAGTAATTGAAAGCATATGATTATGATACCACTTTTTATTTAACCCTTAACAACAATATTTACGAGTTTGCCTTTGACAGGAATTACTTTGAGGATTTCTTTTCCATCTATCCACTGCTTTACTTTTTCATCATCAAGGGCTATTTTTACAACTTCTTCATCGGTCATGCCCTGAGGAATCATCATCTTTGAACGAACTTTGCCGTTTATCTGGACAACAAGCTCAATCATCTGCTCTCTGGCAAGCTCTTCATCGTATGGTGGCCAGGGTTGTTCAAGGATGAATCCCTTTTCACCGCTCTCTCTCCATAGCTCCTCAGCAATGTGTGGTGCAAAGGGACTGAGAAGTATAAGAAAGTTTTTGAGGGCTAATTTGAATACTCGGCGTTCTTCGTCGGTTTTTGGTTCATAGTTGTAAACCTCGTTTACAAACTCCATAAGCCTTGCAATTGCTGTGTTGAACTGATATTCCTTTTCAATGTCAAGGGTTACACGCTTTATTGTTCTGTGTATGAGGCTGAGGATAGAGGATGGAGATTCCTCGGCACGTTGTGCCTCGGAATGACGGGTAGAAGGCTCTAAATCACTATCTATCTCTTTTAACCATTTATGATGTTTATAAACAAGGGCATAAACTCTCTTTAGAAATCTGTGTGCGCCTTCAACTCCCTGAGAGGACCACTCAAGGTCTTTTTCAGGTGGAGCTGCAAAAAGGGTGAAGACTCTTACTGTGTCTGTTCCGTAAGTCTCTATCATCTCATCTGGGTCAACGATGTTTTTCTTTGACTTTGACATCTTTTCAACCCTGCCCACAGAAACAGGCTTTCCACAGTGAATGCATTTTCCATCCTTCACTTCTTTTGGGAAAAGCCATTCGTGTTCAGGACAGCGATAACTTTCCATGCAAACCATTCCCTGAGTAAGAAGCCTCTGAAAGGGTTCATCAAAGGGAACAATCCCAAGATCACGAAGCACCTTTGTAAAAAATCTTGCATAAAGCAGATGAAGCACTGCATGCTCAATTCCACCAATGTACTGGTCAACGGGCATCCAGTATTTTATTTTTTCTCTGTGAAAAGCTTCTTCCTCACGAAGAGAGCAGTATCTTACAAAATACCATGAGGAATCGACAAAGGTATCCATAGTGTCAGTTTCTCTTCGGGCATCTCTGCCACAGCGTGGACATTTTGTCCTGTAAAATTCATCGACATATTTAAGAGGAGACTCACCCTTGCCTGTTAGGTTCACATTTTCAGGAAGAATAACCGGTAAATCTTCTTCAGGCACAGGAACAATGCCACAGTGATCACAGTATATTATTGGAATTGGTGTACCCCAGTAGCGCTGTCTTGAGATTCCCCAGTCACGAAGTCTGTAATTGACTGTTTTCTTGCCAAGACCTTTTTGCTCAATGTAGTCTGCCACTGCTTTCTTGCCCTCTTTTGATGGAAGACCTGAAAATGCTCCTGAGTTAACCATGACTCCCTCTTCTTCATATGCCTCTGTGAGAGGTTCGGTCAAATCTTTATCCACAGGCTTTATAACGACTTTTATGGGGAGTCCGTATCTTACGGCAAATTCAAAATCCCTCTGGTCATGGGCTGGAACACTCATTATTGCACCTGTTCCATACTCCATTAGCACAAAATTGGCAATCCATATGGGAACTTTTTCTCCATTAAGAGGATTTATTGCGTATCTGCCTGTGAATACTCCTTCTTTGACTTCAGGCTCACGCTGAAGCTTTCTTATTTTTTTTAAAGCCTCCTTGTCATCACAAAGTCTCTCAGCAAGTGGATGCTCTGGTGAGATACACATAAAAGTTACACCAAAGATCGTATCAGGACGGGTTGTAAAGATTCTCAAGACTTCATTCATTCCCTCAATTGGAAAGTCAACCTCAACGCCTTCACTTTTTCCAATCCAGTTACGTTGCATTGTGAGAACCTTCTCAGGCCAGCCAGTGAGCCTGTCACAGTCCTTGAGTAACTCTTCAGCATATGCAGTGATTTTCAGAAACCACTGCTCAAGCTCCTTTTGCTCAACAGAGGATTCACATCTCCAGCAGGCACCATCAATCACCTGCTCATTGGCAAGAACTGTTGCACAGGAAGGGCACCAGTTAACAAAGGATGATTTTCTGTAGGCAAGCCCCTTTTCATAAAGCTTGAGAAATATCCATTGATTCCATCGGTAGTATTCAGGAGTGCATGTGGTTACCTCACGTCTCCAGTCATAGCTCAAGCCAAGTTTTATAAGCTGGGATTTCATGTATTCTATGTTTTCGTATGTCCATTTTGCTGGATGTACACCGTGTTTTATGGCTGCGTTTTCAGCAGGAAGTCCGAAGGCATCCCATCCCATTGGATGAAGCACACTAAAGCCTTTCATCCTTTTGTATCTTGCAATAACATCACCAATTGCATAGTTACGCACATGCCCCATGTGAATTTTCCCTGACGGATATGGAAACATCTCAAGACAGTAAAATTTAGGCTTTGAAGGAGACTCGTCAACTTCAAAAACTCTGTTTTTGAGCCATTCATCCTGCCACTTTTTCTCTATGGTTTTAAAATCATAGTTTTGCCTCATGGTGCCTCCAGAAAAACAATTTATTTGCAGTATTATATAGAGAAAAATTGCAAAAATTCAAATATTGAAGATGCCCAAAATCATTACCAATCCGAGAATTATGAGCAAAACTCCGATTATATAGTTAATCCATTTAAAAACTTTCATAAATTTTCTCAAATATCGCATGGCTGTATCAATCAGGACAGAAGAAATTAAAAAGGGTATTGCTATCCCAAGTGAATATGCTCCAAGCATTTTCATACCTGTTAACACACTTCCGCTCATGCTTGAATAGATTAGAATACTTCCAAGAACAGGACCTATGCAGGGAGACCATCCTGCAGCAAAACCAACTCCAACTAAAAAAGCACCTACTGGTGTGCCAAATTTCTGTAGTTTTATATTGAGTCTGAACTCTCGCATAAAAATTCCAGATTTTATGAGTCCAATAAGAAGAAAACCAAATAGAACTAACATAATACCACCAGCTACTCTCAGATAATCCTGATAGTCAAAAAAAAGACTTCCAAGAAAAGAACTTCCTGCTCCAAGAGCAAGATATACTGTTGAAAAACCAGCAATGAATAAAAGAGTGTGAAACAAAATACGAAGTTTAGAACTACCCTGATAAATCTCAGTTACTGAAAGTCCAGAAAAAAGAGAGACATATACAGGAAGTAAAGGTAAAATACAGGGAGAAAAAAAGCTTATAAATCCTCCTATAAAAGAGGTAGTAAATGTTATCTCGTTCATCTACCACACTCGGTGGGATCGCCTTTGAGTTTATCAATTGCATGGGGAAGTGCATCTATAATGGCTTCTAAAGATTCCTTTACAGCTTTTGGACTTCCCGGAAGATTAATTATTAGAGTTCTTCCTCTGATTCCTGCAACTGCCCTTGAGAGCATGGCTGTCTTTGTTTTTGCAAGACCTGCTATTCTCATCGCTTCAGCAATTCCCGGCACTTCCTTTTCAATGACTTCAAGGGTTGCATCTGGAGTTACATCTCTTGGATAAAGTCCTGTACCTCCATTGGTAAGAACTAAATCTGCATGAGAGACTGCCTCAAGAATTGCCTGTTTTATCTCTTCCTTTTCATCGGGAACTATCCTATAAAAAACAACCTCTGCCCATTGGGAGACTATCTCTTCAATAACTTTTCCGCTTAGGTCCTCTCTCTGTCCCTTTGAACCTTTATCAGAGACTGTAATTATAGCAACTCTGTATTTCATAATACTTTAATCTCATCTCCCACTTTAATTTTTCCTCCCTTTAAAACCTTTGCAAAGATACCCTCTTTTGGCATAATACAGTTACCAACAATTTTAAAAATTTCACATTTACTGTGACAGCTTTTGCCATGCTGTGTAATCTCTAAAATTACTTCACCAATCTGTAATTTTGTACCAACAGGAAGACTGAGCAACTCTATTCCCTTAGTGGTAATATTTTCTGCAAAATCTCCGTAATTCAGGGTTAAGCCTTTATCCATCATTTTTTGAATGCTTTCAAGCGCTAATAGGCTTATCTGTCTATGCCAGTGGGAGCTTGCATGGGCATCTCCTTCAATCCCGTAATTCTCAATAACCATTGCCTCTTTTATAGACTGTTTTGTTGTGCCTTTATTTTTACTTATGTTTATTGAAACCACAACTCCTTGCATAATAAAATTATAGAACAATAGCTAATGAACAAGCAAAACAGGAGTTGAAGAATTCTTTATCACCGCTTCAGCAACACTTCCTATTATCACTGCCTCAGTGTAAGATCTTCCTTTAGAACCAATAACAATTAAATCAGTCTCTTTTGATTTTTTAAGAATCTCCTCTGCAGGACTGCCTGATAAAATTTCATACTGCAAGTTTTTATCAATTTTTTCAATCTCTCCTGAAGCTTCCTCCCTGAGATTTTCAATGTATTTTTCCACTTCTGAAGGTTCTTCAATAATCATTTTTATCTTTTGCTCTGGCACAACATGTAAAACTTTTAATTGACAGTTCCATTTTTTTGCTACTTCCTTTGCAATCTCAAGAGCTCTCAAAGAATAGGAAGAAAAATCAATAGGACATAAAATTCTCTTTACCTTTATTGCTTGAGGGCTGATTTCTTTAAAATCTTCTCCTTTTACAATCAAAACAGGTATTCTAAGTCCTTTGAGAATCCTTTCTGATGTGGAAGGTCTTGTAATATGTGTCTTAAATCCTATTGCAGCAATAGCTTTTTCATCTTTGATTACTTCCTTTATGCTCTCAATAAGTCTTCCAAAGACCACTTTAATATCCACATCTAATTTATATATGGCAATTTCTTCAACCAGCGATTTCAGGGTTGCCTCAGCTTTCTGCTTTTCTTTGTTAATGTAAGGCATAAGATATGCCGGTGGAGTAAGAGTATATTCCATGATGTGAAAAAGACAGAGTTTTTTACAGTCAAAGGTTTGAGAGAGCCACAATGCATGGGAAAGCACGCTTTTGGTAGCAGATTTGAAGTCTAAGGCTACATAGATTTTTTCTACTTTCATTTTTTCACCGTGCGACCGAGTTTTTCCTCAACAGATTTAACCTTTGCCTCAATTCTTCCTTTAGCACCTTTTCTGTCATCAATCTTAATGTCAATCACAACTCTTTCCACCTCTTCCATCAATGCATCTCTACACCTTTTAATGAGAGCCATTACTTCATCCCAATCTCCCTCTAAAATTGTCCCCATTGCGTGAAGTTTATAGGAAATTCCACTTTCATCAACAATTTTTATTACCTTTGCCACATAGTCGCTGACACTTACACCCACTCCTAATGGAACTATGCTAAATTGGGCAATCATTTTTCCCCCCTTCTCAGTATACATCCTCAGCGACTTTTACTGTAAGGTCACCAAGCATGTTTGTGTAGCTGCCAAGCTCATTGTCATACCAACCATAAATAACAGCCTGAGTTACGGGAATCTGAAGTTTATCAGTGACAGGTGAGCCAATGTTGCACATCTTTGATATATCAAGTGTAATCATTGCTGTTCTTGTATGTGTCTCACTTCCTTCAATTATTGCTGCAGGGCCAAAGTATCCAACTATGTCTGTTGATACTTTTTGATCCTCTGTGAAAAGCAGATAACCTCTTTTTTCTCTTTCAGCTGCTTCCTTGTAAATCCTGTTTATCAGGTCTCCATCAATTATATTGCTCTCTTCATCTCTAAATGCTACAACAAGTATTATCAATGAACCGGTTACAATTGGCACTCTTACAGATTGGGCAATAAACCCAATGTTTTTCATCTCAGGTAAAACAAGTGCAAGAGTTTTGGCAGCTCCTGTGCTTGTGAGAATAATGTTGTTCATGGCAGAGCGGATTTTTCTTAAATCCTTTGCATCTGTCTTTGGAACTCTGTCAAGTACCTGCTGAGATGCTGTTACTGCATGAACTGTTGCCATTGAAACACTGAGAATTCTCTCTGGCCCGAAGTAATCAAGTAAGGGCTTCATCATATGAGCCAGACAAGTTGTTGTGCAGGAAGCGCCGGAAATAATGATGTGCTTTTTGCTGTCATACATTTCTTCATTAATGCCCATTATTACTGTAACTGAGTCATCGGGAATGTCCTTTGTTTTATCTTTAATTTTAAAAGGAGCACTCACTATGACCTTGTATGCACCGGATTCAAGATGTCCTCTTACTGAGCCATCTTTTGCATCAGAGGGTAAAGTGGGATCAAGAAACTTTCCTGTTGTGTCAACCACAAGCCTTGCACCATACTTTTCCCATCCAATTTCCTTAGGATTTCTACTTTCTGTAAGAATTTTTACCGGAACTCCATCTATTACAATTGTTGAATTTGCCTCGTCAATTTTTTCTATGACTGATTTTGAACGATAGCCATAAAGGTAATTGTGAAGTCTGCCATAGGTAGAGTCATGCTCAATATAAAAAGCCACGTCTTTTAGTGATTGTCCAGCTTTTCTACCGAGATTAACAATAATCTGAGAAAAATGCTTTCTTCCAATATGATGCCACAGGGTAAGTTTACCAATCCTTCCTAAACCATTAATTCCTAAAATCATTTTTGACCTCCTTATACTTTAAGTTTAAAAATACTCTGAAGAGAGATAAATTGTTTGTGTTTGATGAACTCCAAAATAGACCATTCCGTTTCTGCCATCAATGCTTATGTAGTCTCCTTTTTTAAGTATCTTCTTGCCAATTCTACATTTTTTCTCATTTTGATAGACAATCATTTTTGAAAAACCAACAACACAGGTTTTGCCAAGCTTTGTTGCAATTATTGAGGCATGAGATGTTGAACCTCCTCTTGCAGTGAGTATTCCATCTGCTGAGGCAATGTGAACAATATCATCTGGAACAGTATCTGCTCTCACGAGAATAACAGCCTCATGGGGATTTTTTTGCTTAAATTCCCTTATGTCATCAATATCAAAGACAACTCTACCAGAAAGAGCTCCGCCACTTACTCCTATTCCTGTTCCAAGTTTGCTTTCATTCAAGGAGTTTCCCGGAATAAATACTGTCATGAGCTGTCTTTTCGCATAACTCATCTCTCTTGTCTGAAGAATGTACAGATCATTTTTACCCCTTCCTTCAAAAGTAAACTCAATTTCCTGATGATCCCATCTTTCTCTGTAAATCAGAGTGTCTGCAATCTCAATCAAAGATTCATAAATCTCAGGAAAAGCTTCCTCAAGAGATTTTTCATTGAGCCTGCCTTCAGCATTTTTCTGCTCAACAGATATAGGATAGGTTTTCACAAGTCCAGAGACAATGTCCTCACCCTGAGCTCCAGGAGTATAATCACCCCATAGCACAAGTGTG
The DNA here is from genome assembly GCF_001514535.1 of Thermodesulfovibrio aggregans. NCBI lineage: Bacteria > Pseudomonadati > Nitrospirota > Thermodesulfovibrionia > Thermodesulfovibrionales > Thermodesulfovibrionaceae > Thermodesulfovibrio > Thermodesulfovibrio aggregans. The sequence goes on from NZ_BCNO01000001.1 coordinate 350,567, forward strand.
TCAGTAGAATCCTTAGGATTTCTTGTAAATAAAACACCAGAGCCAGAGTTTGCATCAAGATTGCCGAATACCATCTTCTGAACAATCGCAGCTGTCCCCCAATCTTCTGAAATTCCGAGAATTTCTCTGTATGCCTTTGCTTTGGCAGAGTACCAAGAGTTAAAAACCTGAGAGATTGCTGTCTCCAGTTGTTTCCAGGGATCTTCTTCTATGTATATACCTCTGGATAAAATGAAATCCTTATATGCCATCGCAACTTCTTTCATCTGTGAGGGTGTAAACTGAATTTTAAATTCTACCCTGTATTTTTTCTTGAAATCGTTAATGATACTGTCAAAATCATCTCTATCCAAGCCAAATGACATTCCCCAGCACTGCAGAAATCTTCTGTAGCTGTCCCAAACAAACCATGGCTTGCCTGTTTGTTTGATGAGTCCCTCTATGATTTTTTCATTTATCCCTACATTTAAGAACGAATTCATCATTCCGGGCATGGATATGGCACCACCGCTTCTTACAGAAACCAGTAAAGGATTTGATGCATCTCCAAATTTTCTGTTTGTAAATGCTTCAAGTCTTTTCATTGCCGAGTGAATCTCTTTGTTTAAATGTTCTTTAACTGGCTCAAAGTTATTTATTGCCTCTTTACAACGAAAAACCTCTGTTGTCAAGATAAATCCTGGAGGAACAGAGATTCCTTTACGGGCAAGCTTGATTAAGTTGTGTCCTTTGTTTCCAAGATGAATTCTATCGTTTATCTCTTCCCTTGGATGATAGATATCACATAAAATCTTTTTCGGATCATAGGTCATTAAAAGATCAAGGTCTTTATAGTTTAATTTTTCTGCCTGATTATAGGAAGCCTTTATAACTCTGCTGATGAGACGGTCAAGCTGGTTTAAACCGGGATACTCAGTAACAATTTCCCTTAAAAATTTCTCAGATAGAACATTCACCAATTCAAAATCTTTAAGTTCGCCCTGTTCTGCATCTTTTGGAAACTTCATTATTATTTTCTTTAGCCACTTTTTATATGGAGCTGTGCAGTAGGTGTTTACAATATCGCTTACAGATTCAGCAAGATTTCTAAAGATATCCATGTACTGAGAAAATGTAAATCTTCTTATTTCTAAAGCAACCGAAAGCATTGATAATGTATTGATATATTTCTGGGAAGAGATTCCATTGAGCTCAAGAATTCTACCAAAAAGCTTGAGATACTTCTCTATCCTGAAAAGAGTTGCTCTTGTTATGAAACTAAGGTCTATGGATTGTTCAACTTCATCAAGAAGACTGTTAAGTAAATTTTCAAGTCTTAAAAAAACAGAAAGAGCATTAAATTTTCTCTCACTATATCTTCCTGAGACTGAAGGAATTCCTGCAACAATATGCCTTTTGTGTGTTATATCTTCAAAGGCTTCGTATTTTTCTGATGAGAGCATAATTTTTTTAAGACTCTCAAGATAAGTTACAAGAGCATCAACTTTTTTGAATAATGAGCTATCCTGTAAAACGTCAACCAGATAACTTGCATCAGGTAATCCATGATAAAAAGCCTCTTTTAAAAAACTTTCAACTTCAATAACTTCTGTTTTGTATTTTGCATGAAGAAGTTGATAAAGTCTTATTGTGAGCATTGCCTTATTTTTAACAATCTCACTTACAGGGAAGGATTCAACTTTATTTACCAGTACATCTATTGGTGTTAAAAGAATCTGCTCAGTAGTTAAATCATTCAAAAGTCCCTTAAATAAGAGCTGTAGCTCTTTTAGATGATCATCTATTAATTTGAGCTCTTCCAAAATTTCTTCTGAAACATAGGGCTCCAGAACTTTTCTATCAGCGGTAATCCAGAATTGTATTGTCTTTTCAATTAAATCAACTAACAGAGGGCTACTTTCTACATGAATCTGTTTTCTTATAAAATGCATAAGAGGGTCTTTTCTCTTGAAGATTTCATCGACCTGAGTTGAGACCGTTCTTAAAAGTCCTTCGGCATTTATCTCGTTAAAATAAACAGGAATTTTTTTAAGTAGCGGTTTTATAAGATAAAATACTTGCGAGATTTCAGAGTTAAGAAGTTTTGTCACATCTCTCTGGAAAAGATCAGTATCCTTTATATGAATACCACCAAGAAATAAATAGATAGTAAGTGCTGAAATAAGCTCTTTTGATTCTTGAGGATTTTTTGATATCAAATCAAACCATAACCTGAGATTGGCAATGTGGTATTGATTGATATTTATCGTGTAATCTCTGTAAAATCCTTTAAATTGAGGTGTATGAAAACCTAACAGAATCAGATTTTCTATATAAAAATTTAGAATTTCAGGTATTTTCAATCTATAAATAGCATTGCCAACTTCTTCAAGACAGAATATGACAGAAGCAGGTAGCACATAAAAGAACTTATCAAGTTTTTGGAAAACAGAACTTAAAAGTAAAATTAGCTTTTGAGTATCAGCTCTGTTAAAACTCAGCAAGAAATTCTTTATAACCCGTCCAAGTTCTCGTAAAGAAAACTCATGAAGATCCTTTAAATGTTCAGTATCCAATATCCAAAATAGATAGTAAACAGTAATTTGAAGATTTAATAATGAATCACCGGAATCAGAGAAATTCTTTGGAAGTTCTCTTAATTTATTTAAAAGCTCAGTCTGGGAAGGAATCTTTAAAAGTTTGTTAAGATCATGAGTATTAGAGATTTCTTGGAATGCTGACTCTAATTCATTAAATAGAGATTCGCTTGCATGTTTTATAAACATCGCTCCAGCAGGTAAAAATTTTTTAAAGTACTCATCAACTCTTTGAATTGAGAGAAAAGATGAATAAAGCGAAAACAGATATTTCTGATAAAGAACTGTAAAAGAGTTTAACAACCGCGGGTCTTTAATATCTTTTCTTATGATTTCTCTTGCTATGCTTTTCAGAATTTCAAGGTTTTGAATGTAATCTGTAAGAGGAATTGAGGAAAAATAATCAAAAACTTCTAATATGGTCTCATTGAGAAAATTTTCGGTAACCTTGCCTTCTTCAAATAACTTTAAAATAACTTTTGAGATAGACTTTAAAAATGCCTGTTTTTCATCTGTTTGCTGAAATCCCTCAAGTAAGTATCTAATTAAAGCACAGGTTGCCTCATATCCATAAGAATCCTTAAAGTAATAGCTTGCGTATTTTAGATAATGATTTTCTATATCCTGAGCTCCGCATGAATTGTAAGGAGAACATTTAAGCTTTTCAACTAAATCAACGGCACTCTTCAGGATACCAGGATAAGGGGAAAAAATATGGAGGACTTTATCAAGCTTTTTCTCAATAGTTTGGTTCATTTCATTTTAATTATATCAAATTTATAGTAATGAGAAGCTATGGTATGTTAAAATTAAAAAAGATTTCACAGGAAGATGAACAAAAACAATCTTTTTCATGATATTCATGAAGAGTGTGGCATTTTCGGTATCTTCGGGCATCCTGAAGCTGCCAACCTAACCTATTTGGGACTTTATGCTCTTCAGCATCGCGGGCAGGAAGGTGCTGGAATTTGTTCATCCGATGGAGTGAAGCTCTATCTTGAAAAATCCCTCGGACTTGTAGCTGAAATATTCAATGAAAAAGTCTTAAGAAATCTACCAGGACACATAGCAATTGGACACAATAGATACTCAACAACTGGTTCAAGCACCATAGAAAATGTGCAACCGCTTATGGCAACATATTCGCTCGGAAGTATTGCCATTGCCCATAATGGAAACCTCGTAGACATAGATGGATTGAAAAGCAGACTTGAAAAAGATGGAGCAATATTTCAAACCACCTCTGATAGTGAAATAATTTTACATCTTATTGCAAGAGCTAAAGATGGACAGGTGCACGAAAGAATTGCAAATGCAGTAAGACAGGTAAGAGGAGCTTTTTCATTGCTTCTTATGAATGAAAAAGAACTGATAGCTATCAGAGATCCCTTTGGAATAAGACCATTATCATTAGGACAGCTAAAAGATGCCTATGTATTAGCTTCAGAGACCTGTGCTTTTGATCTAATTGGTGCCACCTATATAAGAGACATTGAACCAGGTGAGATGCTGATAATAGATGAAAATGGAGCCAGATCCATAAAAATATTTAACTCTGTCAAGAAAGCTCACTGTGTATTTGAGTTTATTTACTTTGCAAGACCGGACAGCTATATATTTGACCACACCTGCGTAAACACAATAAGGAAAGAACTTGGCAGGCAACTTGCACGAGAACATCCCATTGATGCTGACATAGTTATTCCAGTCCCAGACAGTGGAGTTCCTGCTGCACTGGGATATGCTGAACAAAGTGGAATCCCCTTTGAGTTTGGTTTAATAAGAAATCACTATGTTGGAAGAACATTCATAGAGCCAAAACAGAGTATAAGACACTTTGGTGTCAAAATAAAGCTTAATCCTGTAAGAGAAGTCTTAAAAGGTAAAAAAGTTATTGTAATTGATGACTCAATTGTAAGAGGTACAACTTCAAAAAAAATCGTGAAAATGATAAGAGAACTTGGAGGAGCAAAGGAAGTTCATATGAGAATAAGCTCCCCACCAACCGTAGGACCATGCTTTTATGGAATAGACACACCAACAAGACAGGAGCTTATTGCTTCATCTCACAAAATTGAAGAAATAAGAAAATACATCACTGCAGACTCGCTTGGTTATCTAAGCCTTGAAGGATTGAAAAAAATCATTCCCAATTCTGACCTTTACTGCATGGCATGCTTTAACTGTAAATATCCCATCGAGTTTGAACATAAGAAAATCACTCAGATGGAGCTTTTTTCATGAATGTAGAACCTCTTATAAATATTTATAAAACAAATCTTAAAATCAAGAAAGATGAGAATGTTCTTATTTTTACTGACACCATAAGGGAAGACGAAGTTATCCCAGAAAATGAAAGAACAAGAAGAAATGCACTGTTGGAAGTGGCAAAAAAACTTCAACAGGTAGGAAAAACTTTTTGTAGAAAAGTCATCTATGCAGAGTATCCATCACTTGGAGTTCATGGAATGGAACCACCGGAGAAAATATGGAGACTTGCCTTTGGAGACAGAGCTATAGATAATCTTAAAAAAACAGGATTGTTTGAAAAACTTCTCAGTAAAAATATCTCTAAAAAAGAAAAACTCATGGTAAAGAAAATAATCAAAGAAAACTTTAGTAACGCTATCAATGCAGTAATTGCCCTCTCCAATTTTTCTACCAGTCACACAAATTTTAGAGATTTACTTACCAAACTCTGTGGTACAAAATATGCCAGCATGCCACTTTTTGATATTTCAATGCTTGATGGAGCAATGTGTGCAGACTGGAAACAAATCAAAAAAAGAGGAGTGGCATTAAAGAGAGTGCTTGACAGCATATCAAAAATTCACGTAAATACACCAAATGGCACAGAGATTAAGTTATTGAAGGGAAAAAGAAAAGTGTATGTTGATTCAGGAATTTTAACCAGAAAAGGAGCCTTCGGAAATTTACCGGCAGGAGAAGTTTTTTTAGCTCCTCTTGAGGGTACAGCAGAGGGAAGACTCGTTATAGAGTGGGCACCTACGAGAAAACTAAACTCACCTTTGATTTTAAATGTTAAACATGGTAAAGTTGTCTCAATAGAAGGAAACGACCCTTATAAAGATGAGCTTGAAAGAAAACTGAATGAAGCACCAGAAAACAACAATATTGCTGAGCTTGGCATAGGTATTAATGATAAAGCAAGCAGACCAGACAACATACTTGAGTCAGAAAAAATTCTTGGTACAGTTCATATTGCTTTTGGGGATAACTCATCTTTTGGTGGTAAAATCAGAACTCCCTTTCATCAGGATTATATATTTTTTAAACCAACACTTTATGGTATTACCGATAAGGGAGAGAAGATAAAAATTCTTGAAAACGGTTCTTTTCTGGTATAATATTTAGTTATGAAAGCACAGATAGAGATAGAGTTTAAAGATTTACCGGTTGAGAAAATTCAACGAGCCATCATGGAGATGATTCAAACATTTAAAACTCTTGACATGATTGATGATGCCAGATTTCAAATATTCACGCCAAATGGAACAGTAACAGAAAAATGCATAGTTCAGGAAAATAAGGTAGTTGCTTGAAGAAGAAAGAATCCTTTGCTGTAAGCAAAGGAAGTTTCAATGAAAATAATCTGCCAGAATAAAAAAGCATACGCTGATTACCACATTGAAGAAACAATTGAAGCAGGCATTGTTCTAACTGGAACTGAAGTAAAGTCCTTAAGAGAAGGAAAAGCAAACTTAAAAGACAGTTATGTAATAATAAAAGATGGAGAAGCCTGGCTTCTTAACTGTCATATAAGCCCTTACAGTCATGGAAATATCTATAATCATGACCCATTAAGAACAAGAAAACTTCTTTTACATAAAAAAGAGATAGAAAGACTCAGCGGTAAAGTTCAAAGACAGGGTTATACTCTTATTCCATTAAAACTATATTTCAAAGGTCCTTATGTTAAGGTCGAGATAGCCCTTGCAAAAGGTAGAAAGAAATACGAAAAAAGAGATATAATTAAAAAGAAAGAGGCTCAAAGAGAAATTGAGCGTGCCATTAAAAACAAGTGATCTTTAACAAGGGGGCGAAAGGACTCGACGGAGGTAGTGAGAGCTAAGCTGCATGCCGTGGTCCTCACCGCCACGTAAAAAAGGTGGGAAAAACACAACTGCCAACTCTGAATTGGCACTCGCTGCTTAATTAAAAGCAGCCGTCTTCCTGAGTTTTGCTCTGAGGCTCAGGCAAGACGTCATAAATCAGAGCTCCTCTTAAGCATTTAACCCGGTGCTTAAGAGAAGACCTCAGGGTTGTAGGAACTTAGAGAGCCAGTGGAAGGGCGAGCTAAGTTCCGAATTTCAAAACTTCCACTAAGCATGTAGAAGCTTAGTGGTAGCACCTTCGGACGCGGGTTCGATTCCCGCCGCCTCCACCAAAAAAGTCTTAAAAATCAATAATTTTTTCCCGACTTTGACAGTTAAAAATTTAAAATCCTTTATTTTCAATATGTTAGGGCGCACCTGTCCTGTTTACTCCACTACAATTTCTTTGAGGATTACTGGCGGGATTTTTACTCCTAAGGCTCTCAATATCTGATTACTCTCTCTGCAGCTGTCCTTGCATAAACCTCTGTTTTTTCCGTCTTTATCTTTATCGCTCTTACTCTGTCAAGTTCCTCAATCGCTTGCTCTGCCGTTATGTAAAGCCCTGCCTCTGTTAACTTCCTCTGTATTACTCTTAATACGTAAAAGCTTAAAAAACATAGCATTATATGTCCCTTTATCCTTCTTTCAGTCCAGTGATACACGGGTCTCAGGTCAAGACTGCTTTTCATGCATCTGAATGATTCCTCTATCTTGTAAAGCATTTTGTATGCTCCAACAACTTGCTCCTCTGTAAGATGGCTGTTGTTTGTTACATATCCAAAATATCCATCCCATCGGGACTCCTGCTTTATTTTCTCTTCATCTATGGATACCTCTTTATGCTTTACTCTCAGGTATTTGCTGTAAGAGGGCTTTATAAGGCTTTTTTGACCTTGATTGAGTTTTCTCTTAAGCCAAGTTCATCCCTGTAGGAATGGACAAGCTGTAGATATGTTATTGGTTTGTGCTTTGAGCCACCTTTTACTCTTCGGATAAACATATTTGTGCTCCTGATTTAGATTACTACAATGGTAAGGTGCGATAAAGATAGATAATTTATGTTACTACAAAATGGAGAAAAATTATAAAGTTAAAAAATGAAAATGTAGAAAAAATCAAAGAGTTAGGTTTTGTGAAAGGGGTAATTTTGAGCTAAAACTGTCAAAGTCGGGTAAAAAATTAGAATGTAGATTTTTCAACGGTTTACGACGATAAAATTGCAAAAATTAGCCTCCAACTGACAAAGTCAGGAAGACTTTACGGAAAATAGTATGAACATCCTCTTGGTTCTCTCGCTATTTTAGTGAACTGATATAAGATTCAAAAAGTTTTAAACTTTTTTTGTGTGTTTCTGTGAAGTTATAATCCATATTTTCTTTCCAGTAAAATAGTATTTCATCCTTTGTCATAAATTTTTTTAAGTTATAGGCTTCCACCATCTCTTCAGAGTATTTCATCCATTGATTTTTTGCATAAATTAGATTTTCCTTAAATTTGAGATAAATTCTGTAAAGCTCATTATCAGGCTTTGTGATTTCTTTTCTAACAATCCATAATGCAAAAACAAAGGGAAGTCCCGTATAGTTATACCATAGATTTGCAAGGTCATAAACTTTTTTGTTATTTAGAATTTTTCTATATTTTAGAGCATCGTCACCTATCAGCAAGAAAGACTCTCCAGTGAAAGGTGCTGATGAGATGTCATACTCTGGTTTTAATTCTAAAAATTTTTCTAATATTACCCTTAATAATAGATGAGAAGTGGCTGACTGATCTGTAAGCAGTATTTTTTTAGCATCAAGGGTTTTTAAATCATAATCACTGAAAAAAAGTACGCTTCCAACATATTCTTTTGAGCTTATACAAATTCCATCAACATAGTCATATATCTCTTGATTAAGTAAATACTCAACTGAGGAAGAAGGACTTAAATCAATTAAATCATTTCTCAATGCCCAGTTAAGCTGAGAAGGGACTCCTTTTACGAAATGAATGTCTTCTGTGATTAAACCTTCCTTTTCAAGAACATAAAATATGGGATAAACATTTGCATACTGAATCCAGCCAACCTTTAACTTCATCCTTTAATTACCCCCATTGGTCTAAGTTTTACAACTTTTTTTGCAATTCCTGCATTATGAACAACATCAACTACATTTGATACATTTTTATAAGCATCTGGCATCTCTTCAGCCAGTGTTTCCTTGCCAGCAGACCTCACGATAATACCTTTTTCAGCAAGTTCTTGTTTGATCGATCTTCCCTTTGCCTGTTTTATCGCCTGATTTCTACTGAGAAGCCTTCCTGCACCATGACAGGTTGAACCAAAGGTCTCTTCCATTGCTTTAGGAAGTCCGACAAGAACAAAGGAAACCCTACCCATGTCTCCTGGAATAATAACAGGCTGACCAATTTCTTTATAGCATTCGGGTAATTCTGGATGACCTTTTGGAAATGCTCGAGTTGCACCTTTTCTATGAACAATTAAACGCATTTTTTTGCCATTTATTGTATGAAACTCCTCTTTTGCAATGTTATGGGCAACATCAAAGACAACCTTCATTCCGAGATCTTTAGGTGATAACCTGAAAAGCATCAGAAATACCTCTCTTGTCCAGTGCATAAGACACTGTCTATTTGCCCATGCATAGTTAGCAGCACCTTTCATAGCAGCAAAATACTTTCCACCCTCTCTGCTTCGAAATGGAGCACAGGCAAGCTCTCTGTCTGGAAGTTCTATTCCGTATTTTTTTACTGCCTGCAACATCTCCTTTACATAGTCATCACATATTTGATGACCGAAACCACGAGATCCACTATGAATCATTACAGTAATTTGATTCTTAAACAATCCCATAGCCTGAGCAATCTCTGGTTCATAAACTTCATCAACATACTGAATCTCAAGAAAGTGATTACCTGAACCAAGAGTTCCTAACTGATCTTTACCTCTCTCATAGGCTTTTTTACTGATAACTTCAGGATCAGCACCTTCAAGGCATCCATAGGATTCAATTCTCTGAAGATCATCTGGTTCACCATAGCCGTGCTCCACTGCCCATATAGCACCTTTACGGACCACTTTTTTAAGCTCTTCATGATTAAGTTTTATTTTTCCAGTTGAGCCTACACCTGAGGGAATATGCGTATAAAGTAAATCAACAAGCTCTTTAAGTTTCGGTTCAACTTCCTCCTTTGTGAGATTGCTCTTAAGAAGCCTGACTCCACAGTTATGAACAACCACTCCATTTGCTATAAAATTGTGAGCCCTGTGGTATACCCCTATATCGTAAAAATAGTTATATTCAGGGATTATTTCTTTTTTTTGGATAATTTTTTCCTTTACAAAACCCCCTTTGACTCCAAATTCTTTTACAAACTCTTTAAATTCTGGGAATGTTTTAGGAACTCTTACTTTGCTATGCCTCCTGTATAAATGTCTTTCAACAAATCTTCTGTTTACAAGATCTTTAACTGAATCGTGAGCCTTTTGTAAGCTTTTAGTATTTTTATAGATCTTTAAAGCAGTTTCATATGCCTTTGTTATTAAATCTTTAATTAGTGTTTTTCTTGTAAGATAGGCATATCCAAAAAGCGCCCTTTCTTTTTTTTCTAAGTCATATTCATAATTTATTTTTCCCAAAAAAACTTTTATGTTTTCCTCTCCAACAATAGAAAGCCTGTAGGTAACATTATTTTTTGATTTAATCTTGTATATAATGCAGTGAATTCCGAATTCTTCTAGAAGGCTTTTAATTCTTTTCAGAAAATCAAAAAGACTATCCTCTAAATCCTTTTTCTTCGCCTGTGTAAGATTAATTGGCAGTGGAGTGCATTTTTTAAAATTCAAAATACTACCGTCAGCACCAAAAAATCCTGCTAAAAAATTTCTTTTAATCCATAAAGGTGCTTTCATTATCCAGTCAGGAACATCATAAGCTATTTCTGTTTTCTTACCAAATGGAACACCAAGTTTTTTGAGTAATAGGGCAAAGGCTCTTGACGCAATTCTTAATTCAGCAGATTTAGATTTTCCTTCATAATTTCCGCTTACAGTTTCAATTGAGTATGTTCTCTCTCTCACATGTAAAACTGAAGAAATTCCAATTTTTTCTAAATCTTTCATCAATTCATTTAGATTATTAGCCTTTCCATAAAAGCTGACTGTTAGTCTCCCCTGCATAGTTCCTAAATGCCTGTGTCCAAAAGCAAATCCAATAACTCTTGCCAAGATTCCAGCGAAAGAGTCATTCCATCTGAGAGGTAGAATTTTTCGTGCCCTTAAATATTGAATAATCTGTGGATCTTCTCCTTGAAAACTGCCTTCATCAATAATCACTCCTTCTTTTTCCTCATATTCAACTCCTTCAAAGGGATAAACTACAATATAGTCGTCTTCCTTGATATTTTCTAAGCTCACATAACCTTGAGGTGTTAAAATGGGATGCTCCTTACTCCCCTCAATTAATCTCCCTGTTTCAGTAACAATTCTCAAAGCAGATTCCTTTTCATCTATTTGTCTTCTGGTAGCAAGTAAAACATCAGAACAGTCATTGTGTCCTTCTTCTGAATTAAATAGCTTTAATCTTTCCCCTCTATATTTATCAAAGACATCTTCAATACTTATCCAATAACCATGTTCAGTTAAAATTTTACACCCCGGACTTAGGCAGTTAATATCGTATCCCACACCTCCAGGAGAGATAACTCCTTCCTCTGCATCAAAGGCTGCAACTCCACCAATAGGAAAGCCATAGCCTGTATGAATATCTGGCATTGCAAGAGATTTTCCAACAATTCCAGGAAGAGTTGCCACATTGGCAACCTGTCTTACGGATTCAAGCTCAAGTTCCTGTTCAAGGGTTTCATCTACAAAAATAATTCCTTCAGTTCTCATTCCCTGAACAAATCCCTTTGGTACTCTAAGCCTGTATTGGTCTATTCTTTCTGTTCCTTCTATTTTTGGCATGGGACACCTCCTTTGAGGCTGGCTTTAATTTTATTATAGCTTTAAATATCAAAAATTATCTCTGCTATCCAGTAATCGTTTTCTTTTTTTAGAACAAGATTGTGATATGTGGCGGCTTTTACGAGGAGTTTTCTTTCATGTTTTTCCGGGTTAAAACTCTCGCCATAGACTTCCGCCTTTAGACTTTTTTCTTTAAGCTCTAATTTTATTTCTCTTCCAATAAATCCATAGGCATCAAACTGGAAAATAAGCTCATTTAGAAAGCTTACAAGAAGGTCTTCGAGTGTTTCTTCTGAGATAGAAATCTCGCTTTTCTGTGCAGGTTTTACAAGATTTATATCAGTAATTAAGCTATAAAGACCCAATCCTGCATTTACAAAGCATTCTTCAAGGGTTTTTCCTTCTGCTCTTAATCCAATATCTCCTGCGACATCTATAGCTCTGTAACTCATTTTATGCTTCTTAATGCATCTTCAATAAACTCCTTAACCTGAGGGTCTTCTTCCTTTGATAAAGCATCAATCAATGCAGGTTTTGCAGAAGAATCACCAATTATTTCAAGAGCATAGGCTGCATCTCCCCGAATGTTTTTTCCTTCTGATTTTAAGAGTCTGATAATATCAGGCACGATTTCCTGCAGTAAGGCAGGATTTTTTAGCTTTATTTCTTCAATTATTGCAAATGCTCCCACTTTAACTCTTAATCTTTCATCAGCAATCATTTTCGGTATTAACTTAATCTGCTCAGGTTCATGCTCAAAAAAGGTAATTATGTTTTCAAGATAGCCATTGTCAAGATAATCAAAAAGCATCTCCTCAAAGGCTTCACCTTCCCAGTTGCTAAAACTTTTACCATTATTGCTCATATTCTCACCCATGCCAGTCAGATTTTATACGACTTCTTCCTCTTATGTATTTTTCTGCAGAAAGTGCGGCAATTGCACCCTGAGCACAGGCAATGACAACCTGTCTTGTATGAGGACTTGCCACATCTCCTGCTGCAAAAACTCCCTGAATATTTGTTTGCATGAAATTATCTACCACAATAAATCCTTTTTCATCAACCTTTATAGTCTCTCCAAGAAAATCAGTAATTGGTTGAGAACCTTGAATATAAACAAAAACTCCTGAAACTTCAATATGTTTTTCTGCTCCTTCAGGTTCTTTTAATAACACTCCTGTAACAAAATCTGTTCCTGTTATCTCTTTTATTGAATGGGAAGTTAATATCTCAATTTTTGGATTCTCATAGACAGGATGACCAGATTCTACCTTTAATTTTGAAGAGGAAGTTATCAGAAAAACCTTATCAGCAAATTCTCTTAAATACAATGCTTCTTTAGCAGCTTCTTCACTGTCACCAAGCACTGCCACAGTCTTTCCTCTGAAAAAGGGAGCATCACATACTGCACAGTAGCTTACACCTCTGCCAAGAAGTTCTCCTTCACCCTTGATTGTTGGCTTTCTTCCCATAGAGCCTGTTGCTATTATGACTGCTTTTCCTCTATAACTACCAGCCATTGTTACAACTTCCTTTGTTTCAGATACCAGATCAACCCCAACAACCTGTTCTTCCCTGTATTCAACGCCAAAGGATAGTGCCTGTGCCCTGATTCTTTCAAGAAGTTCCTTACCAGTTAAAGGTTTCTCAAGACCAGGATAGTTTTCGATCAAAGAGGCATAGGCAAGAGCTCCTGCAGTCTTTGATTTATCAAGTACAACTGTTTTTAAATTTGCCCTTGCCGAGTATATTCCTGCAGTAAGTCCCGCAGGTCCTCCACCTATTATTATTACATCATAAATTTCTGTCATTTTTACCTCCTACTATAAAAGTTTTAAAATTGAAAAATCTCAAAATATTGTAATATGTATCTCTCTGGGCTGGTCTAAATCCTGAAGCTTTTATAGCTTCAATTATCTCTTCCATGCTCACACGATAGCAGACTCCTGCTGCCCTCACAACATTTTCCTCAAGCATTGTAGAACCAAAGTCATTGGCACCAAAGCGTAATCCTACCTGAGCAATTTTTATTCCCTGCGTTACCCATGAAACCTGAATGTTCGGAAAGTTGTCGAGGTAAATTCTACTTAATGCGAGAACTCTCAGATACTTAACAGCACCAGAGGGCATGAGTTCTGGATTTTCTTTTTTAAGCTCCGTGTTACCGGGCTGAAAACTCCATGGAATAAATGCTGTAAATCCAGAGGTTTCATCCTGAAGTCTTCTTATTGCGTCAAGATGCTCAACTATGTCTTCTTCTGTGTCAATGCTGCCAAACATCATTGTTGCTGAGGTTTTCATTCCAATAAGATGTGCCCGACGCATTACTTCCAGCCATTCCGCTGTTTTTATTTTATTGGGAGACTGAAGTTGCCTTACTCTGTCAGAGAGTATCTCTGCACCGCCACCAGGAATTGAGTCAAGTCCTGCCTGTCTTAGTTTTTCAAGAACTTCTTTTATTGATAAACCCTCTTTTCTACTTAAAAAAGAAATCTCAGGGGGTGAAAATCCATGAACATGAATTTTGAAATTGTTTTTTATGAATTTAAGCATGTCAATGTAAAAATCAAGCCCGAGCTTAGGGTGAACTCCTCCCTGAAGAAGTATCTGGGTTCCGCCTTTTTCAACTGTTTCCTGAATTTTTTTTGCAAGCTCTTGTTTTGTAATAACATAGGCTTCTGGATGTCCTTCCGGTCTCCAGAAAGCACAGAATTTGCAGCGATTAATACATATGTTTGTATAGTTAATATTTCTATCAACAACAAAGGTAACAATGCCTTCTGGATGAATTTTTTTTCTTATTTCATCAGCAGCTTTTCCAAGTTCATAAATTGAGGCTTCTTTTAGCATCTCAAGGGCTTCTTTTTTGCTCACTCTTACCATAGCTTTATCACATTATAGAAACTGTCTCTCTGAGCAGGAACTTTGCCTGTCTCTCTTATTAGATGAACAAGTTCCTCGATGGTATTACCTTTTTTCGAACGAGCACCTGCTGAATGGGCAATTCTCTCTTCAATTACTGTTCCTTCAAGGCAGTCAGCACCAAAAAGCAGTGAGAGCTGGGCAAGTTTTTCTCCAAGCATTATCCAGTAAGCTTTTATATGGGGAATGTTGTCAAGCACAAGCCTTGAAACAGCTATTGTTTTTAAATCATCTATTCCACTTGGATAGGGAACTTTTATCTCATTGTTTTCAGGTTGATAACTCAAAGGTATAAAGGCAAGAAAGCCTCCTGTTTGATCCTGAAGTTCTCTCAATTTCATTAAATGGTCAACTCTGTGTTCATATGATTCAACGTGTCCATAAAGCATTGTAGCATTTGTTTTAATTCCAAGTTCATGGGCTGTTTTTATTATCTCAAGCCATCTTTCGCCTGATATTTTTTCTGGACATATTTTAGCTCTTACATGAGAATTGAAAATTTCAGCTCCTCCCCCTGGCATTAAATCAAGCCCTGCTTCTTTAAGTTTAATTAGGGTTTGTTCTACAGTTAAACCCGATTTCCTTGCAAAATAATCAATCTCTACTGCTGTGAATGCCTTTATCCCAATTGAAGGAAATTCTTTTTTAATAGTAGAAAGCATCTCAAGATAGTATTCAAACTGCCAGTCAGGATGAAGTCCTGATACAATATGTACTTCGCTTAGATAGCCAATTTCCCTCTCAGCATCTTTAAGCTGAGCTATTATCTCATCAATACTTAGTTCATAAGCACCCTCCTGTCCTTTTGACCGAGAGAAGGCACAGAATCTGCATCTGTTGACACATATATTTGTGGGATTAATGTGTCTGTTTACGATAAAATAAACTCTGTTTGAATTGAACTTTCTTGAAACCTCATCTGCCATTTCACCGAGCTCGTAAATATTGTCTGAATTGAAAAGAAATAGTGCTTCCTCTCTGGAAAGTCTCTCTCCTTCTTTAATTTTTCTTCTTATTTCGCCAAACATAAGCTTATTATAGCACTGCTTATTGATTTATTTTAAGTTTTAATTTAAAATTTTTATATTTACCATTAAGAGGCGGGCTATGTTTAAAAAAGTTTTGATTGCAAACAGAGGAGAGATTGCATTAAGAATAATCCGTGCCTGTAAAGAGCTCGGCATACGTACTGTTGCCATATACTGTGAACCTGATGCAACTGCAAGATATGTAAAAAAAGCCGATGAAGCCTATCTTGTAACCCCGGGTCCGCTGAGAGGTTATCTTAATATTTATGGAATAGTTGAGCTTGCAAAAAATGTTGGAGCTGATGCAATACATCCAGGATACGGTTTTCTTGCTGAAAATCCTCAGTTTGCTGAAGCCTGTGCACAGGCTGGAATAACTTTCATTGGTCCTAATGCAAATGCAATTAGAAAAATGGGGCTTAAAGATCAGGCACGCAAGATTGCTGAAAAGCTTGGCATTCCGCTTTTACCGGGCACTCCTCCTTTAAAAGGCATTGATGAGGCAGTAGCTGCAGCCAAAGAAATTGGCTATCCTGTGATGATTAAAGCTGTTGCAGGAGGAGGTGGTAGAGGTTTAAGAATCTGCTATGATGAAGAATCCTTACGGAGACAGATACCAATTGCCATGTCAGAGGCAAAAAAAGCCTTTGGTGATGAGAGATTTTTTATAGAAAAATACCTTGAAAGACCACATCACATAGAAATTCAAATTATGGCTGACAGATACGGCAACATAATTCATCTCGGAGAGAGAGACTGCTCAATACAGAGAAGGCATCAAAAGTTAATAGAGATAGCTCCTTCTCTTTTGCTTACAGAAAAGGTAAGAGCTCAGATGGGTGAAGCAGCAAAGAGACTTGCCTATGAAGTTGGCTATGATAATGTAGGAACAGTTGAGTTTCTTGTTGATGAAAATCTAAATTACTACTTCCTTGAGATGAACACAAGAATACAGGTTGAGCATACAATAACAGAGGAAATTACAGGCATTGATCTTGTTCAAAACATGATAAAGATTGCCTGTGGTGAACCTCTGAGCATAAAACAATATGAGGTAATGCTAAGTGGATATGCGATTCAGTGTAGAATTAATGCTGAAGACCCTTTAAACGACTTTCTTCCATCTACAGGAGTTGTCACTGCCTATTATTCTCCAGGAGGATTTGGAATAAGAATAGACGGACATGTTACAGAAGGTTATCATGTTCCACCATATTATGACTCTCTCTTAGCAAAACTTGTAGCTCGTGGTCGCACATGGGAGGAAGTTGTAAGAAGAATGCACCGTGCTTTGAGTGAGTATATAATCAGAGGAGTTAAAACAACAATCCCCTTATACATAAAAATCATGGAAGATGAAGACTTCCGTAAAGGCAACTTTAGCACAAAGTATTTAGAAGAAAAACTTCCGAGCCTTATTTATAGTGAAGAAAAAGATCCCTTTGATCTTGCAGTGGTATTGTCTGCTGCAATTGTTGCACACAGCAGAGTTTAAATAAATTAGTGAGGTGTAAAGATGTCTAATTCACCTGTTAAAATTATGGATACAACTTTTCGAGATGCCCATCAGAGCCTTCATGCTACAAGAATGAAGCTTGAAGATATAGTCCCGATTGCCGAAAAAATGGATCAGGTAGGGTTTCATTCTCTTGAAGTATGGGGTGGTGCAACTTTTGACAGTTGCTTGAGATTTTTAAGGGAAGACCCCTGGGAAAGATTGAGAACCATAAGAACACTTGTTAAAAATACGAAACTTCAGATGCTTTTAAGAGGACAGAATCTTGTTGGATACAGACATTATCCCGATGATGTGGTTGAGAAGTTTGTGGAAAAAACAATTGAAAACGGCATAGATATTTTAAGAATTTTTGATGCTCTCAACGACTTAAGAAATATGGAAAGCTCTATAAAAGCAACACTAAAGTATGGTGGAACTGTAGAGGCAGCCTTCTGCTATACAATAGGACCCATTTACACCATAGATTACTTTGTTGAACTTGCAAAAAAGCTTAGAGACATGGGGGCTCATATAATATGCATAAAGGACATGGCAGGGCTTCTTGATCCATATACAGCCTATGAACTTATAAAAAGATTGAAAGAAGAGATAGATCTACCAATTCATCTTCATACTCATGATACAGCAGGTATGGCAGTTGCAACTACAATCAAGGCAATTGAAGCAGGAGTTGATATAGTTGATACTTCCATCTCAACAATGGCTGGTGGAACATCTCAACCTCCGCTTGAAACAATATGTCATATACTAAAAGGAACTGAAAGAGACCCTAAATTTAATATGGAACTTCTTGATGAAATTGCCGACTACTTCTATGAAGTAAGAAAAAAGTATAAATCCCTTGAAAGTGAATACATTGGGCCAGACCCAAAAGTTATTGTTTATCAGGTTCCGGGTGGAATGTTAAGTAATCTTGTTAATCAACTAAGAGAACAGAATGCTCTGCACAGAATGAAAGAAGTTTTAGAGGAAATTCCACGAGTAAGAGAGGACTTTGGATATCCACCTCTGGTTACTCCTTCAAGTCAGATTGTGGGAACACAGGCAACTTTGAATGTGCTTACCGGTGAGAGATATAAAATGGTAACTACAGAAACAAAGAATTATTTTAAAGGTCTTTATGGTAAACCACCTGCACCGGTAAATGAAGAGGTCAGAAAAAAAATACTTGGTGATGAAGAATTTATAACCTGCAGACCGGCAGATCTTCTTGAGCCTGAGTTTGAAAAAGCAAAGGCAGAACTAAAAGATAAAGCCCGTTCCGATGAAGATGTGCTCAGTTATTGTCTCTTTCCTAAAATATATCTCGAATTTCTTGAAGCAAAGGAAAAGGGGATTAAAGAGGAGATACCGGCACCGAAAAAAGAGGAGGCTAAACCTGCTCCAAGTCTTGCTCCAACAGAGTTTATGATAAATCTATACGGTGAATCCTATCATGTAAAGGTTGGAGGCAAAGGACATAAAGTTGATGGAAAGAGACCCTATTTTCTTTATGTAAACAATCAACTTGTTGAAGTCATAGTTGAACCATTGCAGGAGATTGTGCCAAGTGAAGAAGGCAAGGTTGAGATAAAACCAAAGGAATCTATAAGACCAAGACCATCTGAGCCAGGTGATATATCCTCACCAATGCCAGGAACAGTTGTGAAAATTAAGGTCAAAAAAGGTGATAAAGTCAGTGCAGGAGATACTGTTGTAATAGTTGAGGCAATGAAGATGGAAAATGAGATTCACTCACCAATTGATGGTGTAGTTGAAGAAATCTACATAAAAGAGGGTGACATGGTAAATCCTGATGAAGTGATGATAAGGATAAGATAATGGATTTTACAGGCATTATAAGACAGATTATAATTTCAGCGCCTGCCGTATTGATTGCGATCGTGTTTCACGAGCTTGCACATGGCTGGGTCGCATACAAACTTGGTGACAATACGGCAAAACTATCAGGAAGACTCACTCTAAATCCCATATCTCATATTGATCCTTTTGGAACTATAATAATGCCTTTTATGTTGCTGATACTTACAAGTGGGCAATGGGTTTTTGGTTATGCAAAGCCCGTTCCCGTAAATCCTTACAACTTCAAAAATCCCCGTGCAGGAATGGCTCTATGTGCAGCAGGAGGACCTGCGGCAAATCTTGCCGTTGCAATAGTCTGTACAATTCTAATTAAATGGCTCATTTTACCGCTTATGGGTGCTATACCTGATTTTATATTTGATCCAATTGTTTTGATTCTTAAAGCAACAATCATGATTAACATTGTTCTCGCAGCCTTTAATTTAATTCCTATTCCACCTCTTGATGGAGGAAGAATTCTAATGGGTGTGTTACCACTTAGGTATTCTCAATTGATGGAAAGAATTGAACCTTTCGGCTCTTTGATTGTTATATTAATGATTATTACAGGCTTGACCAGTGTTTTTGTATGGCCACTGGTAAAGCTTTTTTTCAACATTCTTTCACTTTTTTATTGAACCTTGAACTTTGAACTTTGAATCGCCCGCAGGGCGGTTGAACCTTGAACTTTGAATCACCCGTTAGGGTGGAGAGGAGGCACGAATGGATAGAGTATTAAGTGGAATGCAACCAAGCGGACCACTTCATCTTGGAAATCTTATTGGAGCGCTTTCAAACTGGGTAAAGCTTCAGGACAAATATGAGTGCTACTTTTTCGTTGCAGACTGGCACGCCTTAACCACAGGATATGGAAATCCTTCACAGATAAAAGAATACACGATTGATCTTCTTATGAACTTTATAGCTGCAGGTCTTGATCCAGAAAAATCAACAATTTTTATTCAGTCACAGGTTCCCGAGCATGCAGAACTGCACATATTTTTAAGCATGATAACTCCTCTTGGATGGCTTGAAAGAGTTCCCACTTATAAAGAAAAAAAAGAGCAGATTAAAGATAAAGACCTTGATACCTATGGATTTCTTGGATATCCAGTGCTTCAGACAGCAGATATAATTATTTACAGGGCAAAGTATGTGCCTGTTGGGATTGATCAGATTCCCCATCTTGAGATTTCCCGTGAAATTGCAAGAAGGTTTAACTACCTTTACGGAAAAGAGTTTTTCCCTGAGCCTGAGGCTTTGCTTACAGAGTTCCCAAAAGTTCCTGGAGTAGATGGAAGAAAAATGTCAAAAAGCTATGGTAATGCAATATATTTAAGCGATGATGAGAAAACAGTTACAGAAAAGATAAGAACAATGGTCACAGACCCGGCAAGAAAAAGAAGAACAGACAAAGGCGATCCTCAGAAATGCCCTGTATTTGACCTGCATAAAATATTTTCTACAGAAGAAGAGAGAAAAGAAGTAATAGCTGGCTGCACCCGAGCAGAAATTGGATGCATTGACTGTAAAAAAATTCTTATAAAACATGTAATAGAAACATTGAAACCAATATGGGAAAAGAGGCAAAAGCTTATTGATAATCCATCGCTTCTTATTGATATTGCTCAGGAAGGCTCTAAGAAAGCAAAAAAAGTAGCAGGTGAAACTCTCAAAGAGATGAAGGAGGTCATAGGATGGATTTCTTAAGATATGCCAGACAGATGCTCATAGATGGATGGGGAGAGGAAGGACAGAAAAAGTTAAAAAATTCTACAGTTTTTGTTGCTGGTGCAGGTGGTCTTGGAAGTCCTGTATCAATCTATCTTGCTGTTGCAGGAGTGGGCAGGATAATAATATGTGACTTTGACTCAGTTGAGATAACCAATTTAAACAGACAGATACTTCACAGTCATACGAGAATTGGAATAAATAAAGCCCTTTCAGCAAAGATAACTCTTACTGCCATAAATCCCGATGTTGAAGTAATCCCAATTACTGAAAAGATTACAGAGGATAATGCCTTTGAACTTGTTGGTGATTCACAGATAATTCTGGATTGCATGGATAATCTTGAGACAAGGTATATTCTCAATGAAGTTGCCATAAAAAAAGACATTCCACTTGTCTTTGGTGCAATTTATGGTATTCAGGGAATGATAAGCTTTATTAAGCCACCAGAAACACCCTGTCTAAAATGTCTTTTCCCTGAAGCTCCACCAAAAGAAACTTTTCCAGTAGTTGGTGCAACACCTGGTGTGATAGGAGCACTTCAGGCATTGGAAGCAATAAAATACATTGTTGGCATTGGCAAACTCTTTAAAAACAAGCTTTTTGTATGGGATGGCATGAGCGGGGACTTCAAAACCTTTAAAGCACAAAAGGACCCCGCATGCCCTGTCTGTGGTAAAATTTAAATCATGGAATATGTTAACGATTTCATGTATTTTATAATAAAGCCTCTCGAGGATGGCAAGCACATTTATTGCTCTGGTGTGAACCTAACAAAGTTTTCACCAATTACAAAGGGAAGACACAGGCTGGGACAGAACCCTGCTGTAAAGGGACTTCAAACCTTAAACAACGACATAAGGGCAATCATAATTGAAAACGGAGCTTCACCTGAGACAGTTAAAAATCTCCTTTGCCAGCATGTAAAACCTATAAATGAAGACCTGTGGTATACTGAGTCTTTTTTAATTCACAACTATACAGAATCTCTGGGAGAAAAAATAAAAAAGTTTGCTCCCTCTGAGTTGATAACAAAAATGTTCAGAGCTATGCTTATAAATGAGTCTGTCCCTAAGGGTCTTTCAGAGATAGAATTTCAGCAATATCTTTACGATTTATCCCTTAAACTTTCTAATATCTAAACTATTCCGGAGGCACTATGGATAAAAAAACTCTAATTGAGTGGGACAAAAAATACATCTGGCATCCATTTACACAGATGAAATACTGGCTCAGTGATGAGCCTACTATATTCATTGAAGGCAGAGACTGCTTTTTAAAGGATGTTGATGGAAAATGGTATCTTGATGGAGTATCATCTCTATGGGTAAATATTCATGGACACAGAAGACCTGAAATAGATGAGGCAGTAAAAGCACAGATAGATAAACTTGCCCACTCCACATTGCTTGGTGCATGTAATGAGCCAAGTATTTTGCTTGCTAAAAGGCTTGCTCAACTGCTTGCCACAAAACTTCCATGGGGTAAACCCCTTACAAAGATATTTTACTCTGACAATGGCTCAACAGCAGTTGAGATTGCCATGAAGATTGCTTATCAATACTGGGTAAATCAGGGGATAAAAGATAAAGATACATTCGTTAGCCTTCGTGAAGGCTATCATGGAGACACAATAGGAGCAGTAAGTGTTGGAGGAGTTGAACTTTTCCATGAGGTTTATAAGCCCCTATTGAACAAATCCATTCAGGCTCCTGCACCTTATTGCTATCGTTGTGAGCTGAAACTCAGTTATCCATCATGCGGACTGGCATGTCTCGGTGAGATGGAAAAAATAATCAAACAAAATCATGAAAAAATTATCGCCGTAATAGTTGAACCTCTTGTTCAATGCGCTGGTGGCATAATTGTATGGCCAGAGGGTTATCTCAAGGGATTAAGAAAACTTTGCAATGAATACAATATTCTGCTAATTGCCGATGAGGTAGCAACAGGTTTTGGAAGAACAGGCAGAATGTTTGCCTGTGAACACGAAGAGGTTACTCCTGATATTATATGTTTAAGCAAAGGAATAACGAATGGTTATATGCCACTTGCGGTTACTGCAGTTAATGAAGAAATTTTCAATGCCTTTTTAGGCGAACTTGAAGAAAGAAAAACCTTTTATCACGGTCATTCCTATACGGGAAATCCTTTAGCCTGTGCAGCAGCTGTGGCAAATCTTGAAATATTTGAAAAGGATAAAACCATAGAAACCCTGCCACCAAAAATTGAACTGTTAAAGAGAAAGCTTTTAGAGATAGCAGAACTTCCCCATGCAGGAGATGTAAGACAAAAAGGAATGATTGCAGGAATAGAACTTGTAAAAGATAAAAAAACAAAAGAACCTTTTCCATATAATGAGCAGACAGGCTGGAAAGTTGTAAGAGCAGCAAGAAAACACGGTGTCTGGCTAAGACCACTCGGCGATGTTATTGTAATTATGCCACCGCTTGTTGTTTCAGAGAAAAATCTGGAAAGATTGCTTGATGTAATCAAAGATTGTATAATAGGGTTATCTTAAAATGTAGGAGGTTAAAAATGTGGAGATTATTTTTAGCAGTATCTTTAATATTTGCCATTGCCTGTACAGAGCAGGTAAAAACAGATATTGCAGGAGTTGGAGAAACCTTACCCACAGCTCCTTCAGCAATTGCATGGGATGGTAAAAATCTTATAGTTGCAAAGGAAGGCATAATCGCTTTTTTAGACAACATAGATACAGCTACTGCTGGCTCTTTCATAGGATATGAAGGTCATTATTTTCTCAATAACTATCCAATAACAATAACCTCAAAAGACAATCCAGTCTATATAACAGGAGTTGCATGGCAAAAAACCTCGGGAAATACGGGATTTATTTGGGTTGCTGATGCTGCGAATAAAAGACTTTTAAAGGTTACTCCACAGGGTGAAGTTGTAAGAAAACTTTCTCTTACTTCAATCTATCCTGAAGATATGACTTTTGATGGACAGTATCTATGGATTGCCGACTCCAAAAGAGGAAAACTATTTAAAATAACCACAGAAGATGGTTCAATAATTGAAGAATATCTATCACCAGTCAACTATCCTTCTGCCATAACATGGGATGGAAAGTATTTGATAGTTGCTGGAGTTAAAGAGCATGCTGTTCCATCAGATTCATCGGATAATGTAAAAATAGTCAGGTTTGATACATCTTCAGGAAGAGTTGTTGAGGATATACCAAATTCTCGCTATATCTCCTATCCAGCAGGAATGGTATGGGTTGATGGAAAGTTATGGATTTCTGATAGAAATTCTGGTTACATTGTAAAAATTAGTGATTGGGGTACACCTTCCTCGGATGAGAAAAACTATAAACTTGCAAAAAAATCACCTGCTACTAAGAAGATTGAGGCAAAAGAAGAGAAAAAAGAGACTGAAAAAGACATAGAAGAGGCAAAACGTGCTGCAGAAGAAGCAAAACGTGCTGCAGAAGAGGCAAAGCGTGCTGCTGAGGCTGCTAAAAAAGCTTTTGAACTTCAACAGAAAAAATGATGTTTTCCATTGGAGACATAGCGATTGAAAAAAACAGACTTTTCCTGATAGCAGGACCCTGCGTTATAGAGTCTGAAGAGGTAGTATTCAAAACTGCTGAAACATTAAAAGAAATTACTCAAGAGTTGAAAATTCCATTTATATTCAAATCTTCCTATGATAAGGCAAATCGTTCATCAATTAATTCTTACAGAGGTCCTGGAATAAAAAAAGGACTCGAAATTCTTAATAAAGTGAGAGAGACTTTTAAAATCCCTGTCTTGAGTGATGTTCACTCTGTAGAAGAGATAAAGATTGCAGGAGAAGTTCTTGATGTAATCCAGATTCCAGCTTTTTTATGCAGACAAACAGACCTTGTTGTTGAAGCAGGGAAAACAAGAAAGCCTGTGAATGTTAAGAAAGGTCAGTTTCTTGCACCATGGGATGTGAAAAACATAGTTGAAAAAATTAAATCAACAGGAAACGAAAAAATAATTATTACAGAGAGAGGAACAAGCTTTGGCTATAATAATCTTGTTGTTGATTTTAGAAGTTTTCCTATAATTCGTTCAATGGGTGTTCCTGTGGTTTTTGATGCAACTCATTCTGTTCAACTGCCTGGAGGGGCTGGAACATGCTCATCAGGACAGAGAGAATTTGTTCCCTATTTAAGCAGAGCAGCTGTTGCCTGCGGTGTTGATGGATTGTTTTTTGAGGTTCATCCTGATCCTGACAGAGCTCTGTGCGATGGTTCTAATATGTTTCCTGTTAAGGACTTCAAAAATTTACTTGAAACTCTCATTGAGATTCATAACACAGTAAAAAAGTTTTAATACAGGCTTTTATTCAAATCTGCTATAATAACATATTTATGGACAGGCTAATTAAAAAGGCAAAGGCACTTAAAGGTGAGATAACACCTCCACCTGATAAATCCATATCACACAGAGCAGTTATGTTTGCCTCTCTGGCAAAAGGACAGTCAAAGATAAAAAATTTTCTATGGGCAAAAGACCCTTTGAGTAGTCTTAATGCAATGAGAGCACTTGGAGTTGAAATCACAATTACAGATTCAAAAGAAATTATAGTAAATGGCAAAGGATTACATTCTCTTAAAGAACCTGAAAATGTTATTGATTGTGGAAACTCTGGCACAACAATGAGACTTCTAAGCGGAATACTTGCAGGTCAACCCTTTTTAAGCATTCTTACAGGTGATGACTCTCTTAGACAAAGACCAATGAGGCGAATTATTGAACCATTAAGGCTTATGGGAGCAAACATCGTTGGAAGAGCAGAAAATAGATTTCCGCCCCTTGTTATAAAGGGAGGTTCTCTTAAAGGAATTAAATATAATATGCCCATTGCCTCTGCGCAGGTAAAAAGTGCAATTTTACTTGCAGGGCTGTATGCAGAGGGTGAAACTTCTGTAACAGAGCCCTATAAAAGCAGAGATCATACTGAGAAGATGCTTGAAAGCATGGGTGCGGAGATTCAAATAGAAAGCAATACGATAAGGATAAATCCACCACTACATTCACTTAAACCGTTTGACATAACCATACCTAATGATTTCTCATCGGCAGCTTTTTTTATTGCAGGAGCCTGTCTTGTGCCAAACTCTGAAGTATTGATTAAAAATGTTTGCCTCAATAAAACAAGAACAGGATTTCTTGAAATTCTAAAATCAATGGGTGCAGATATAGAAATTCTTAATATTAAAGAGCAGGCAGGTGAGCCTGTTGGAGATATTTTTGTAAGAAGTTCAGCTGCTCTTAAGGGTGTTACTGTTGAGGGTGAAATTATTCCAAGACTTATAGATGAGTTTCCAGTTTTATGCGTTGTTGCAACTCAGGCTGAAGGCATAACAATCATTAGAGATGCTAAAGACCTGAGGGCAAAGGAATCTGATAGAATAAAAGCAATGACTTCAGAGCTAAGTAAGATGGGTGTATCTATAAAAGAATTTGAAGACGGAGTTGAGATAAAAGGTCCTTGCAGGCTTAAAGGCGCAGAAGTTTACTCTTACAAAGACCACAGAATAGCAATGGCATTAAGCATAGCAGGACTTATTGCAGAAGGTGAAACAGTCATAAAAGAAGCAGACTGTGTAGATATATCATTCCCTGAGTTTTATGACTTACTGGAGATGCTTCAGAGATGAAAAGAGTAATAGCAATCGATGGTCCTTCTGGTGCAGGGAAAAGTACTGTGTCAAGAGAGGTAGCAAAATCTCTTGGTTTTCTATACCTTGATACAGGCGCTTTATACAGAGCAGTAGCATATCATTTTTATAAAAATTTTAAGAATGTTGATGACTTTTCATTATTACCCGAGGAAGAGATAGAAAGAGAACTTATTAAGATAAAAATTCACTACGAAAATGGTAGAGTTTATCTATCAGGTGAAGATATTTCAGATTTAATCAGAGATCCAGAGGTTGGTGCTGTTACCTCAAAACTTTCTGCTAAAAAGGTTATAAGAGATTTTTTACTCCCTCTTCAGAGAAGTTTTGCAGAAAAAATGGACATTGTTGCTGAAGGAAGAGATATGACAACAGTTGTTTTTCCTGATGCATGGAAAAAATTTTACCTTGATGCATCTGTTGATGTGAGAGCTCGTAGAAGATATGAACAACTGATCAAGTCAGGAAAAAAAATAACATTTGAAGAGGCATTAAAGGATGTAATAGAAAGAGACAGAAGAGACTCTTCACGAGAAAATGCTCCTTTAGTGATTAGTAAAGAGGCTTTTTATATTGATACATCAGAGCTTACAATACAAGAAGTTATCTCACTAGTTTTAAAAAAAGTTGCAGAGGATGACTGATATCTTGTATTATCAAAAACAGTATGTTAAAAGATATTGTTCTTGCAGAAGGCTCGGGTTTTTGTTTTGGTGTAAAAAGAGCTATTGACATAGCCTTTGATGTTGCCAAGAAACATAAAGACGGTGTTTTTACTTTAGGTCCAATAATTCACAATCCTCAGGTTGTTGAAAAATTAAAAGATTTAGGTGTCTATCCCATAGATGATATTTATGGTCAGAATATAAAAACATTAATCATTAGAGCTCATGGAATTCCAAAAGAAAAATTTGAAGAAATTAAAAAGCTTGGCATTGAAGTCATTGATGCTACATGCCCCTTTGTAAAAAAAGCTCAAAATCTTGCTGAAAAGTTGGCCTCTGAAGGTTATCAAGTTCTGATAATTGGAGACAAAGAACATCCAGAAGTTAAGGGAATTTTCAGTTATGCCGGTGAAAAGGCTGTTGTAATAAGCTCCGATGAATTTCCTATTTTAAATAAAAAAATTGGTATAATTCAGCAAACAACCCAACCAATGTCAAAGGTCAAGGAGATAGTAAGCAAAATCGTAAATTCTCATAATGAATTTGAAGAGATTAGAATTTTTAACACCCTATGTAATTTTACATCAAGAAGACTTGAGACAACTGAAAAAGTTGCAAAACAGGTGGATGTAATGATTGTTGTCGGTGGTAAAAACAGTGCAAATACAACTCAGCTTGCAAAACTTTGTAAGAGTATTGGAGTAAAAACATACCATATAGAAGATGCTCAGGAAATTGACAAAGAATGGGTTGAGTCTGCTAAAAAAATTGGTATTACAGCAGGAGCATCCACTCCTCAATGGATAATTGATGAAGTTATTGATAAAATTAAAAAGTTTACAAATTAAGGAGGAACAGTGCCATGCAGAGTGAGATTAGTGAAAAGCAAGAATTGGAAAGTCTCTATGAAGGTGCACTCGCACATGTGGAGAAAGGAGAAATTATAAAAGGAAAAATAATGGGAGTAAGAGATGACGGAGTAATAGTAGATGTGGGATATAAGTTTGAAGGAATTATTCCACATAATGAGTTTTCAGAGGATGAACTGAGCAATATTAAAGAAGGAGAAGAAATAGAAGTTTTTATTGAAAAAATAGATGATACCCAGGGAATGATAGTTTTATCAAAAGACAGAGCTCTAAAAATAAGAGGTTGGGAATTTCTCATGGATGCCTATGAAAAAGGCATACCTGTTGAAGTAAAGATTACAGGGAAAACAAAAGGGGGTGTTACAGCCCGTTTTTATGGCATAAATGGTTTTATACCTGCTTCACTTCTTGATCTAAAGAAATCAAGCAATCTTGATGAATATACAGGAAAAACTTTCAAAGTAAAAATAGAAAAAATTGAACCACCCAAGAATTTATATGGTCCCTGGAGAAATCTCAAAACTACTGTAATTTTTTCAAGGAAAGCTTATTTACAGGAAGAGAGGGAAAAAATTAAAAAAGAATTATCTGAAAAAATTAAGGAGGGGCTTAAAGTAAAAGGCATTGTTAAAAATATAACAAACTATGGAGTTTTTGTTGATCTTGGCGGAATAGATGGTTTCCTTCATATTTCAGATATATCATGGGGTAAAGTTAAACATCCTTCCCAGTATTTTGAAGTAGGTAAAGAATATGAATTTATTGTGCTGAAAGCTGACTTAGAGGCTGAAAAAATAACACTTGGATATAAACAAAAAAAGCCTGATCCATGGGAAAATATTGATAAAAGATATCAACCAGGTATGAAGGTCAGAGGAAAAGTAACAAGGATTGAAGACTTTGGTCTTTTTGTTGAACTTGAAGAAGGAGTTGAAGGACTTGTCCATACAAGTGAACTTGATTGGGTATCTCCAAAGCATCCCACCTATTATGCAGAAGTTGACGAATGGATAAATGTAAAAATCCTTGATATTGATAAAGAAAACAGGAAAATTTCATTAAGTCTTAGAGAACTTAAGCCTAAACCTTGGGAGGTTGTTGCCAGGAAATATAAAGTGGGAGATAAAGTCACAGGAAAAGTAAAAACTATAACAGATTTTGGAGTATTTGTTAGACTTCCTGAAGGAGTAGATGGACTCATTCATATATCTGACATTTCATGGACAAAACATGTTGATCATCCTTCACAATTTTTTAAGAAAGGTCAAAAAGTTGAGGCTGTAATATTAAATTTAGAGCCTGACAAGGAAAAGCTTTCACTTGGAATAAAACAACTTGTTGAAGATCCCTGGATTAGAGAAATTCCAGAAAAGATTAGGGTAGGCGAAGTTTACAACGCTAAAGTGATTAAAAGAACAGAACATGGATTATTTGTTGATATTGAAGGAATTGTTGAAGGACTTGTTTACAATTCTGAGATTGATAAAAACAAGCCAGTTAAAGAAGGAGATGAAGTAAAGGTTTTAGTGGTCAAAGTTGACAAGGATAAGAGAAAAATCGGATTGAGCATGAAAAAATTAAGTGAAAATGAAGAGTAAAAGTCTGAAAATACTTTTTATAGTTATTGGAATTTTGCTTTTAGTGAGTTTTGTTGCAACAATTATTGAGAGTGGATTTTCTACTGGTAAAGTGGCTGTTGTTAACATCAAAGGTGTAATTGTTGAGTCCAGACAAACAATTGATGAAATAAAACAATACAGAAAAGACCCTACAATAAAAGCCATTGTAATACGAGTGGATAGTCCTGGAGGAGCAGTTGTACCTTCACAGGAAATATATGAAGAGATAAAAAGGACAATTTCTGTAAAACCTGTTGTTGTTTCCATGGGTTCTGTTGCTGCTTCAGGGGGTTATTATATTTCATGTCCTGCAACGAAAATAGTTGCAAATTCAGGAACTCTTACAGGCTCAATAGGAGTATTGATAGAAATACCTAATATAAAGGGTTTGCTTGATAAGATTGGGGTGAAAGCAGAAGTTATAAAAAGTGGTAGATATAAAGACATTACATCTCCTTTTAAGTCGTTACAAAACGATGAAAGAGAAGTATTACAACAACTAATAGATGATGTCCATGAACAGTTTATTAAAGCAGTGGCTGAAGGAAGAAAAATCCCAATAGATAAAGTTAAAAAAATAGCTGATGGAAGAGTATTTACAGGACTTAAAGCTAAAGAATTAGGACTTGTAGATGAAATAGGAGACCTTGATTACGCAATAAAGGTTGCTGCTCAACTTGGAAAAATAAAAGGTGAACCCCAGGTAGTAACAAAAAAATCGACATTGTTAATTGAACTTTTAAAGAGTGATACTGAATCATTAATAAAAAAGATTTTACCTTATATACAGGTTTTTTATTTATATTCACCGGTATTACAAAACTGAGTGAATTTTCCTAATTTAATTAAATAGAAAATTTCACCTGCTTTAGCAGGTATGGAGGAGAAATCAAAAATTCGTAGGAGGATAAAATATGAAAAAGTCAGAGTTAGTTGACAGAGTATCTCAAAAAGTAGATATTTTAACAAAAAAACAGATTGGCACAATAATAGATATGATTTTTGATTCTATGACAGAAGCTATGGCAAGGGGAGAAAAGATTGAGATAAGAGGTTTTGCTAATTTTAAAATAAAAGAAAGGCCTGAGAGAATTGCGAGAAATCCAAAAACAGGACAACAGATTAAAGTCCCAGCACAGAGAGCAATAAGTTTTAAGATGAGCAAAGCTCTCAGAGAAGTTCTTAACAAATAAGTGCTACTTAAGGTTCAAAACTTAAGAATAGTTTATAAAAATTCTGCAATTATAGAGGAAATCAATTTTGATGTTGAAAAAGGAGAAATATTTTCAATTGTTGGAGAAAGTGGTAGTGGAAAAACTTTGACAGGCCTTTCTATACTGAATCTTTTACCAGATTATTTCAAAGTTGATGGCAGAATAATATTTAAAAATAACGATATTCTATCTCTTGATTCTTCCTGGATTAGAAAAATACGGGGCAAGGATATTTCATGTATATTTCAAGATCCGATGGTCTCTTTAAATCCAGTGTTAAAAGTAGGCTATCAAGTTGCAGAGATGTTTATTTATCACCATAATTTATCTAAAAAGGAAGCCATAAAAAATGCTGAAAAAATATTTAATGAGCTAAAAATATCACATGTAATTAATTACTATCCCCATCAGCTTTCAGGAGGATTAAGGCAGAGAGTAATGATAGCAATGGCAATTGCATGTGAACCGGAGCTAATTATAGCTGATGAACCAACTACTGCACTTGATGTAACAGTTCAGGAAGAAATTCTTGACCTGCTCTATCTCTTAATCAAAAAAAAGGGTAAGGCTATGATTTTGATAACTCATGATATAAACATTCTTGGTGAGTATGCTGACAGATTAATGGTTATGTATGCAGGTAGAATTATGGAGATGGGTTCAGTCGAGGAGATTTTTAAAAATCCTCTGCATCCTTATACCAGGGCTCTTTTAGATTGCATTCCAAGAGAAGGTAAAAAAATTGAAGGAATTCCAGGAAATGTTCCGGATCTTAAAAAATTACCTTCCGGATGCGTATTTAGTCCAAGATGCAAATACAAAATGAGGGAGTGCCCAATTGAGCCTCCCTCTCTTCGTGAAGTAATACCAGGACATTTTGTCCGATGTTATTTACATTGATTCCTTTGATGTTATCTGGATGACTTCTTTTATGTGTTTGTCTATTATTTCAGGTAAAAAGGGAATATCAAGATTTAAGAATCCGCTTGTAATCAGGCTCGTTGCCTCATCCTTTGTCATCCCTCTTGACATAAGATACTCAACCTGTTCTTCAGAAATCGGCCCAATGGATGCTTCATGGGAAAGATCTGCTCTATTTGCTCCATAGGAAATAAGCTGAGGGATTGCGTATATTGATGCGTCATTTGAAAATATAATACCTCTACAGTCAAGTCTTCCCATACAGTAATCTTTTGTTTTGGCTATAAGATCTCCACGGGAGTAAATCACGCTTTTATGGTCAGCTATTGTTCTTGCAAGAGACTCTCCTTTGGTATCTTTTCCCTCAAAAATTATCTTTGAACCAAGATCAATGTAGGAGTCCTTTAATCCGTAAATCACTGTGTTGAATCTTGCCGAAGCTCTGTCACCTTTTAGATAAACTGTGGGAAATGACTGTATTGATTTAACAGGTTTTAGTAGTGCATAATTATTAACGTAAACTCCATCCTCTTCAACAACAACAGCTGTTCTTGGTCTTACATAAAAGTTTTCTGCCCAGTTATGGATCATTGTGAAAAAGAGTTTCCCCCCTTTTTTCACATAAAACTCTGAAATTCCAAGATGTATTCCCACTGCATCAGACCTTGAAAGGGTGCAGCCAGTGATAACATGAAGCTCTGCTCCTTCTTCAACAATAATGATATTATGAACATTCTGGCTTATGTAACCTTCTGCAATCATCAAACAGGTTTGAAGCGGGTAATCAAGTTTTTGCCCTGGCAGTATTCTTATAAAGTATCCATGAGTTGGATTTAATGCAACCTGAGCAGTGTATTTGTCTGTATCAGGCTGAACAATTCTCCAGAAGTATTCTTCAAGCCAGTCATAGGTTTCTATTGCTTCATTTGTGCTCATAAGCTCTACTTTGCCTTCATAAAGTTTACTAAGCCTCTTGTATACCACTGAATGATCCATCTGCAGATAAGAGCCTGAACGCTCTTTTTCCTCAACATCAACACCTGCCATCAATGCAGCTTCTTTTGCAAGCTCTGGAAGAAGCTCAAGAGACTCAATTTTTCCTCTTTCAATATATTTTTGAAATTGTTTTAAATCTATGTCTTCACCGTATAGAGCTGGTTTATCTATTGCCTTTTTGGCTCTGTCCTGAATTTGTTTTATATATTTTTTGCTTACTGGCATGTTGCACACCTCCTGTAACCGTTTTTCTTTATTTCAGAGAGTATGTCTCTTGGATTACCCCTACACATAAGCTTTCCATTAAAGAGTATATAACCCCTATCAGCATTGATGTAGTCAAGAATATAACCTGTATGAGTTATTACAATTGCGCTTCTTTTTACATCCTTTACTCTCTGGTCTCTTCCAAGAAGATGATTTGTCATCTCACCAATCAATACAATGTTTTCAAGGTCAACACCACTTTCCGGTTCATCAATAAAAACCAGTTCTGGCTTTTGCATCAGTAACTGCAGTAACTCTGCTCTCTTAACCTCTCCTCCTGAAAAACCGTCATTAACATCTCTGTCCAGATGAGTTGTAAGATTGAGTTTTTCAGCATAATTAAGTATTTCTTCATCTGTCTTTCCATTTCCTATAATTTTAAGAAGTTTCCTCAAACTTACTCCTCTTACAACAGGTGGTCTCTGAAAAGATATTCCCATACCAAGCTTTGCTCTCTCTGATACATCCATATTGGTTACATCAACACCTTTAAATATAATTTTGCCCTTTTCAATTTTGTATTTAGGAAATCCCATCAATGTCATTATAAATGTTGTTTTTCCAGCGCCATTTGGTCCAAATAGAACTGCTATTTCTCCATAATCTAATGAAAAATTAATATCCTCAAGAACTTTTCTGCCTTCAACAGAGACATGGAGATTTTTAACTTTTAACATCTCTCCCATTTTTATTCCTCCTTTTTTTAAATACTGTATCATTGTTTTTATTCCTCCTGAGTTTTCATCTTACATCTTGGGTCAGCTTTGTATGGCACTGTATAATGGATAATACTGTGAGCAACACATCCACCTCTGCACTGTTTTTTTATTTTACATACTTTGTTATCGCAAGAATTGTTTAAAGAAGTTTTAAAAATTCTAAGATTATCAGACATAAGAATTTCCTGAAGAGAATTTTTAAAAATATTACCAATACAGTATTCTTCAAAACTGGATAGAAGATAACAGGGATAGACTGAACCATCAGGCATGACGGTTATTTTTTCAATTCCAGCAGGACAACGATATTTCTCATCACCTCCTATAAATCCTTTACAATAAACAGGCTGAATACCTGAGTATTGACTCTGCAACTCTTTAATTAATTCCATAAATTCATAAAAAGGTATTGAGAGTTCTAAATCTTTTTTGGTTAAAGCATCCATGTAAATTAAATAATAATTAATTCCACATTTTTTTGCAAACTCTATAAGTTCTTTATGGAAGGGCTGATTTTTTGTTACAACGCTTTTAATCCATAGCTTGTGCTTTTTTACTAAATCAAGAAGGCTTTGATCTATTTCATTATTGATTGATATACCAATTTGCAGTCTGGAATTTTTAATAATGTTCAGAAGACTCTCTATTTTTTCATTAAAACTTCCATTTGTGCTTATAGTTACTTTTATATCGCTATCGATGGCTAATTTTACTAAACTTTCAAGAGGTTCATAAAGAAAAGGTTCTCCACCTAAGATATCAAGACTGAAGATTTTGTTTTCTTTCATTATTTTTACAAATTCTTCAATCTTTTCTGATAGAAAATCAATGGAGTTAACATAACGGTTTTTTCTGTTAAAGCAGAATTCACAGTCTTTATTGCATCTTAATGTTGGAAAGAACTGTATATAATTAATCATTTTTCAGGAGTTCTTCAATGGCATTTTTTAAATCACTATCTATAGTGGTATTTTCCAGGATTGAACCGGGCTCATTATATCCGAGATAAAAGATTGTCCTGTGTTCATTAACATTGATTGTTCTGAGAAAGGCTTTAAGGGTTGCCTCAGCACAGGTAACTCCAATCTGTCCTTTCTTCATTCCTCCAACAAGTATATTGAGAGCCTTTCTTTTGAATTCCTTTTCAGGAATTGGTCTTTTTAAAACATACTTTTCATACCACAGGCACTGACATCTATCAATGAGAAGCTTTAGTTGGGCAGGCAAACCAAAAAAGAATATGGGAGATGCTATAATAATTCTATGAGCCTGTTTTAGTAGAGGATAAATTCTATCCATATCATCATGAATAATGCACTCTCCAGTGTCTTTGCATCCATCACAGGCAGTACAACCTGAGACATTTAAATCACAAGCTTTTATAAGAGTTATCTCATGATTTTGTTGCTTGCAGATTTCAACTGCTTTATTAAGAAGAATCTGAGAGTTTCCCTTTCTTGGCGAGCCTAATATGGCAAGAATTTTCATCTTTCTTTTAAAGCTCCCTCCACTGTGGAGGGAGCTGAAGTTTATTCAATCTTTTTATACATCTTCTTTGGAGAACCGCAAACAGGACATTTATCAGGTGGTTCACCTTCTACTGTATGACCGCATACCTGACAGACATAGTAGTCAGCATCCAGTTTTTTGTCAAGATTTTCAAGGGCTTTTTTGAACAACTCAGCATGAACCTTTTCAACTTCATTGGCATAGTAAAAGCTTCTTTTAGCCTGAGAAGCACCTTCTGCTTCAGCATCTTTAATCATTGGTGGATACATGCTTTCAAATTCGTATGTTTCGCCTTTGATAGCTTCTTCAAGATTTTCTTTTGTACTTTTTATTCCACCTGCTGCTTTCAGATGATTCATTGCATGAATAGTTTCTGCCTCAGCAGCGGCTTTAAAAAGCTTTGCAACTGCAGGATAGCCTTCTTCCTCTGCTTTTTTTGCAAAAGCAAGGTATTTTCTGTTTGCCTGAGACTCTCCTGCAAAGGCTTCCATCAAATCCTTAAGTGTTTTTTCCATTTTTACACCTCCATTTTTGCATGATATTCTTTTAAAGCCTTTCCAAAGGCTATGCCAAACTCATAGCATTTAGCCAGATCCTCCTCTGAAGGTTTGTATAAAACTCTAATGCCTGGCTCAAAAACTTCAAGCTTCATTGCTTTTGCAGTCTCATACATATCTTTTACTGCTTCACCAGACCAGCCATAACTACCAAAGGCAGCAAAAAGCCTCTTTTTAGGTCTAAGTCCTTTAAGATAAGTTAAAAACTCTGCAACTGATGGGAAAACTCCGTTGTTAAGTGTTGGGGAGCCAACAATAAGTCCTCTTGTTTTCCATGCTTCCTTTACTGCAACTGACTTTGGAGTTGCTCTAAGTTTAATTATTTTTACAGGTATTCCCTCGTCTTCAAGCCCTCTTGCAATTGGCATTACCATCTGCTCAGTGCTGTGCCACATCGTATCATATACAATTACAGTACCTAATTTTGCTTTTGCATCAACCATTTCTGAATAAAGGCTCAATACCCTGTCTATGTGAGTGCGCCAGATTACTCCATGGTCTGGAGCTATCATATCAATTTCTATACCAAGCTTTTTAATTTCATCAATTTTTGATTTAATAACATTTCCGTATGGCATCAGAATATTTGCATAGTAATCTATGACTGCATCTTCAAGCTCTTCCATTGAACGGTTTTGGACAAGCTCATCATCAAATCTTTCAACTGTTGCTATGTGCTGACCGAATGCATCCTGGCTTATGAGAACTTTGTCTTCTTTTATGTAGGTAAACATTGAATCAGGCCAGTGCATCATTGGTGTTTCAATAAAATGAAGAGTTCTTTTGCCTATTTTAAGAGTATCTCCAGATTTTACAGTATTTACTTTGTATTTGGATAAATCAATAAATCTGCTTAATCCTTTTTTGCCCTTTTCTGTCATGTAGAGATTTACATCTGGTAATATTTCAAGAAGTTTTTCAAGACCTGTAGCGTGGTCATTTTCAATATGGTTTATTACAATGTGTTTGATTTTTCTTGGGTCAATAATTCTTGATATATTCTCAATTGATGTATGGACAAAGTCATGATGAACTGCATCAAGTAGTGTTGGTTCATCGTCAATTATGAGATAGTTGTTATAGCTTGTTCCGCGAGGGGTCTCATATCCGTGAAAATCCCTTATTGCCCAGTCAACAACTCCAACCCAATAAATCTGATTCTTTAGCTCAACCGGATTCATCTCTACTCCTCAAGAAGTGAACTAAATTTATCAAGATGAATCTCTTCTTCTTCAAGAATCTGCTCAAAGAGTTTTCTTGTTACATAGTCTTCTTCTTTTTCAGCCATTTTGATAATTTCTTTGTAAAGTGCAACAGCTTCTTCCTCTGCCTTTTTATCAATCTGAAGCATTTCAGTCAGGTTGTTGCCAATTGTAATCGGGTCTGGATGAGTTGTGGGAGTTCCACCATAAAAAGCAATTCTTTCTGCAATCTTTTCAGCGTGAATCATTTCATTAATTGCAAATTCTTTAAAAAGTTTACCCACCGCCTCTGCTTTAATTCCCTTTGCCAGAACATGCTGCCACATATACTGAATACTTACCTGCAGTTCTCTTGCAACTGCTTTCTGAAGCTTGCTCATAAGCTCATTGCTTATCATAAGTCACCTCCATTTTATGATTTTGTTTTATTAGTTTTTAAATTCTTCTAAAGTGCCTCTGCTTCCACAGGAGGGACATTTCTGAGGTTTATGTTTCGCTGTTCTAATTGAACCACATTGAGAACATTTATATTCTTTTAATCCAACTTTAATTTCCCTTTTCTCTTTGCATTTAGAACAAAGAACATATATTGTTAATTGAGAATCAAGAATTTCAAACTGGGGAAGATATTGAGATAAATCAGAAATTTCAATTTCCTTGTAAATATCGAAAACTTTTTTGCATTTTACACATATGGCATGATGATGAGCGGTGGTATCTGGATCAAATCTTCTTTTTTCAGGATCAATATAAATTTCTTTAACTCTGTTTGTTCTTTTCAAAAACTCTAAAACATTATAGACTGTAGCAACTGACATTGTTGGAAAATCTTTTGATAAAGAAGCATATATTTCCTCTGCTGATGGGTGTTGCTTATTACCCTCAAGATACTTTATTATAGCAAGCCTCTGTGGTGTCCATTTTATTTTTGGTTTCATTAAAATAATTCTAAACAAAAAATAATTTATTTGTCAAATTTTATGGATTTTATCCTGACAAAATTGAGTATAATATAAAAAATTTTGTGGAGGTGAAATATGAGTTTTGAAAAATTTAATGAAGCTGTAGAGATTAAAGATGGCAGAGTTACATTGAAAGATAAGGAATCGATCAGAATTTTAATGGATAAACTCATATTTGACGCAGTTTTTGAGGAAGTGGATGATGTAAGAAGAAAAAAATTTTTAATAATCAAAGAGATTGCAAAAGAGATGGGAGCAATACCAGCTTCAATTCAGGGATTATATGAAGAAATGGGAAGAGAATTTCCAGGATTTACAGTTCCTGCAATAAATATCAGAGGATTAACATATGATGTGGCAAGAGCAATCTTTAGAAAGGCATTAGAGAAAAATGTTGGTGCTTTGATATTTGAAATTGCCCGCTCTGAAATTGGCTATACAAAACAGAGACCTCTTGAATACTCAGCCTGTGTTTTAGCTGCTGCTGTAAGGGAAGGATTTACAGGACCTGTGTTCATCCAGGGAGATCACTTCCAGATAGTAAGGAGACATTTTGAAAAAGACAGGGAAGCCGAGGTTAACTATGTAAAAGGTTTAATAAAAGAAGCAATAGATGCAGAGTTTTACAATATAGATATTGATACTTCCACTCTCGTTGATCTGAGCAAGGACACAGTATATGAACAGCAAAGACCAAACTTTGAATATACTGCTCAACTTGCAGAATATGTACGCAGTATTGAACCTGAAGGTATCACTATCTCTATTGGTGGAGAAATTGGAGAAATTGGTGGTAAAAACTCAACTCCTGAAGAGGCAAGAGCTTATCTTGATGGTTTTAAAGATGTTTACAAGGGGAATAAGGGCTTAAGCAAACTAAGTGTTCAAACAGGAACAAAACATGGCGGTGTGGTGCTTCCAGATGGAAGTATCGCACAGGTTAAAATTGACTTTGAAACCTTGCGGGTTCTGTCTGAGCTTGTAAGAAAAGAATACGGATTAAGTGGATGCGTTCAGCATGGAGCAAGCACACTTCCAGAGGAAGCCTTTGATAAATTTCCTGAAACAGGAACATCAGAGATACATCTTGCAACAGGATTTCAGAATATAATCTATGATAGCAAATATCTTCCTGATGATTTTAGAAAGATGATATATGAGTTTCTTAAAAAACAATTTGCCTCTGAATGGAAGGAAGGACAGACAGAGGAACAGTTCATCTACAGCACACGTAAAAAAGGGTTTGGTCCTTTTAAAAAGGAGTGGTGGAATCTTCCAAAAGAGGTAAAAGACCCCATTATGAAAGAGCTTGAAGACAGATTTGAACTACTTTTTAATAAGTTAAAGGTATTCAACACAAAAGATATTGTTAACAGAACTGTAAAAGTTGTTAGAGTGCCTGTAAATATAGAGATTTAGGAGGCATTATGGAGACAGTAGGGATTATAGTTGGTGGAGGACCTGCTCCTGGAATAAATGGCACAATCAGTGCCGCAACCATTGAAGCTATAAATCAGGGTAAAAAAGTTGTCGGGATAAAGGGTGGATTTAAGCCCCTTTTTGATGAGGATCTTAACTGTGCCATGCCTCTTACTGTTGATGATGTTTCAAGAATTCATACAAAGGGTGGCTCAATTCTGAGGACATCCCGTGAACATGCAGAAAGAGTAAAGGAAAGATTTCCTGTTTTGATGAAAACATTGAAAGCTCTTAACATAAAGTATCTTATAACCATAGGCGGAGACGGGACTCTTTTTATGGCGAACTGGATAGAAAGAGAAGCGAGAGGAGAGATAAGTGTTGTCCATGTTCCAAAAACAATTGACAATGATATTCCTCTTCCAGGTGGTGCACCTACATTCGGATATGAAACAGCAAGACACTGGGGTGTAGAGATTGTTAAAAATATAATGGAAGATGCAAGAGTGACAGCAAGATGGTATTTTCTTACAATAATGGGAAGATACACAGGACATCTTGCCTTAGGTGTTGGAAAAGCTGCAGGTGCGACCCTTACAATAATTCCTGAAGAGTTTAAAGAAGAAAAGATTTCATTCAGAAAGGTAGCAGATATTCTTACAGGAGCAGTAATAAAGAGATTGAGCATGGGAAGGGATCATGGTGTTGCAATCCTTGCAGAAGGTTTATCGGAAAAATTTGATCCTGAAGAATTGAGTGAATACGAACAGCTCGAAAAGGATGAAACAGGCAGGGTAAGGCTCAGCGAAATTCAGCTTGGCAGAATAATGAAAAACTTTGTAAAAAAGTCTCTTGAAGAGATGGGAATCAAAATAACAATTGTGGACAAAAACATAGGATATGAACTTAGATCAGCAGACCCCATTCCCTATGACATTGAATATACAAGAAATCTTGGTTATGGTGCAGTTCGTTATCTATTAAGAGGTGGCACAGGTGCGATGATAACCTTTGAAGAGGGACATCTCCGACCAATTCCTTTTGTTGAGCTCATTGATTACAAAACAGGAAAGGTTAAAATTCGTAAGGTTGATGTAACCTCAGAAAACTATGAAGTTGGAAGAAAGTATATGATCAGACTTGAAAAGGAAGACTTTGAGGGAGAACGTCTAAAAGCTCTTGCCAGTGTAGTAAAAATGAGTGAAGATCAGTTTAAAGAAAGATTTTACTATGTCACTTCATAAAAAACAGATAAGGAACAAAAAAGAGTTTGTCCCAGTAGATTGGGAAAGAGCAGAAAAAATAAGAGAAGTTCTTCACTATCTCTATGAGATTAATAAACTTGTGCCAATTATCGTAGAAGGGAAAAAAGACAAAAAAGCTTTAAGAGATTTAGGATTTGATGGTGAGATAATTACACTTCATAGCGGAAAATCAATATACGAGTTTGCCGAGACAATAGCCAATAAATATGAAAAAATTATTTTACTCTTTGATTGGGATTCAAAAGGAGAAGAACTTTACTCAAAGGTAGGAGAAGAATTACAGGGAATGTGGGAAGAGTTTGCTTCTATTCGGGAACTATTAAAATTACTTTGTCAAAAAGAAATTGCAGAAGTAGAAGATATTCCCTCACTTTTCAAAAGGATTGCTGGATACAGTCTTGATGTAAGACAGTGGGAAGAATAGATACAGGTAAAGAAGGCGAAAAATTAGCAATTGATTATCTTTTAGCCAGAGGATACAAAATTCTTGAGAAAAATTTTCGCACTAACTTCGGTGAAATAGACATAATTGCAAAACACGGAAAATATATTGTTATCATAGAAGTTAAAAGAAGAATTTCAGAGAACTTTGGCAGTCCTGAGATTGCAGTAAATCAAAGAAAACAGGAAAAACTCAAAAAATTAGCCCTTTATTATCTCTGCAAACTTGGGAAAGACTATCCTGTAAGGTTTGATGTAATAGCCATCAAAGACAAACAGATTGTCCACATTGAAAATGCCTTTTATTGACTTTTTTACTTTGAATTTGCTATTTTGAAACATGCCTGTATTGAGTTTACCAAAATCAGTAAGAGAAAAGCTTGGAGAAGAAGCAACAGATGCTTTTGTCGAATTTTTAAAGGAATTCGAAAGAGAAATTAAAGATGACCTCGCCACAAAGAGAGACATTAAGGAAGTTGAGGTAAGAATAAAAGAATTGGAAGCAACAATAAGAGAGATTGAAGCAAGAATAAAAGAGGTTGAAGCAAGAATAAAAGAGGTTGAAGTAAGAATCAAAGAAGTCGAAGCAAATGTTGAGATAAAACTTGCTCAATTTAAGATGGATATAATTAAATGGGTAGCAGGATTTTTAATTGCTCAGACTGCTATTCTCGCCGGCATCTTTGCAGGGTTAATCAAGCTGTTTTTTTAAAAAATCAGCTTTACTCTTTTATTGCATAATAAAGTCTAATTGATACAAATCCAAAAATTAAAGGTGTAATCCAGGGTGATATAAAGGGAGGTAAGATTTTAGAGTATCCCATGAACATAAAAAATGAGTAAACAAGCCAGTATAGTATTGTTATAATAAGTCCTATTCCAATAGTTATTATTCCGCTACCACTTCCTCTGGCTTTAGAAAAAATAAAATTAAACTTTTCATAAGCCCCAAGAGGCAGGGAAATTCCAAGTACCATCATAAAAAATGTTACAAAGTTGTAAGAAAGCCTTCCGCTTATATCAGTATCAATTTTGGGATTGCTTAATCCTGCTCTTTTAAGCTCTTTTCTTTTTTGAATGAGTTCCATTACTCCAAATTCCTCAATTTTCTTAATATCTTTAAAAGTAGCTACAGAAATTTTTAAATTAATTGGATAGTTCATTAGTTGAAAGTTTTCAACTTTCCCTGATGAAAAGTCATAAATAACTCCATTTTTTAAAGTCCAATATTTTTCTCCTACTTCTGCTTCTTCAACATCAATTTTTTTAATCAAAAAATTCTCTTTTATTATGAATAGCTTTACATTCTTTGCTTTCTTTTGCTCTGATAAATATTGTCCGATTTTTATTATGGTTCCATCTTTAGCTCTAAGAAAAATTTCCTTTTTTACTGAATCTTTACCTTTCATGGTTATTTTCTCAATCATAGCATTTACTTTTTTTGTGAATTCTGGCTGAACAAACTCTCCGAAAAAAAATCCGAAAATAGATATAATAATACCTAAAACTAAAAAAGGCTTTAGAATGGCTCTGAGTCTTCCTCCACAAACAGAGAGAATTAAAAACTCTCTATTTCTTACGCCAACTGAAAAAATAAATAAAGAGGTGACA
This sequence comes from Thermodesulfovibrio aggregans, assembly GCF_001514535.1. Classification (NCBI taxonomy): domain Bacteria; kingdom Pseudomonadati; phylum Nitrospirota; class Thermodesulfovibrionia; order Thermodesulfovibrionales; family Thermodesulfovibrionaceae; genus Thermodesulfovibrio; species Thermodesulfovibrio aggregans. The sequence continues at coordinate 393,191 of NZ_BCNO01000001.1, forward strand.
AGCGTGACAAAAGGTATGAGATAAAAAAAGTACCTTGGCATACTATATAAGCTGTATTCAATAAAGAAAGTTGCGGGAGGTTTATAAGGCATAAAATCATCTATCTTTTCAACAAGACCAACAATTGAAAGAAGAAGAGACATTGAAAAAAGTAGAATAAAAAAAACTTTTAAAAACTCCTTTAAATAGCTTTTACATACAATATTCATTTTCTACTCTGTCCCCAAATTTGTCTCAAGAATCTCATCTTTTTATTCTGAAATAGATAACAAAAGCTAAAATACTCATTACTAAAACCGGCATAAGTGAGCCTGTTTCTGCTGAAACCTTTCCAGCTTTTGCCATATTTGCTCCATAGATCATGAAAATATAATATACAGCGAATATAGCAAGCCCTACTGTAATCCCTCCAATTCTACCACTTTTCCCAACAATAACACATAATGAGGGAGCTAAAAAAACGCTTATAACACATAAAAGAGGTAAAGCAACTCTTTTATAAAGTTCCAGTTTATAATCAATTTTATTTGAGGCCTCATTATAAATTTTTGAAATAAGGTCAAATAAAGAAAGTTCACTAATTTTTTTTGCTATCGGATCTATATTGGGAGAGAGTTTGAATATATATTCTTTAAAATTTATCTCATTTAAAGATAAGCCTTTGTTAAAGTAGGCTTTACCATCAATCAAGTTCAAGATTATATTGTCTTTTTCTTTCTTTATCAATCCCTCCTTTGCAATTACTGTCTTTGTATCATTTTTTCTCTCATCAAATATTACCACTTCTTTTAAATGGAATTTATCAGTTTTCTCCTTTACAAATATTGTTACATCCTTGAAACCTTGATTAAAAACTCCTTCCTCCAGTCCGAGGGGTGCTCTTTGGGCAAGAATACTGAAAATTTTCTCTCTTACAAGGCTCACTCCCAATGGAGCAAGATAAAAACTCATCACAGTAGTAAGAAAAAATGCAATTATTCCGATGTAGATAGCGGGTCTAAATGTTTTTTTATAAGGCATTCCACTTGCCATTAGAATTGTCATTTCATTGTCTGCTTGAGTTCTTCCATAAGTAAGCAAAACACCAAGAAGTAAAGCCATTGGAATTGTAAAAATAAGTAATTGAGGCTGTAAAAGAATCAAAAGTATAAAAAGATTTGGCAGGTCTATACCAACAGATGCAAACATTTTGCTTATTTTAAAAAGCTTTTCAATAATTAAAACAGTATTTAAAAACACAATTGAAAGAACAATATTTTGAATAAGCTCACGGGTGAGAGCTTTATAAATAACTTTCATTAAAAAATGCCCTTTTTAAGAATATCATGAATATGAATTAAGCCCCTCAGTGTGCCATCACTGGCAGGAACAACGAGGCTTGTTATGGAATATTTTCGCATGGTTGAAAGAGCAACTGCTGCAAGCTCTTCTTCGTTTATGGTTTTTGGACTTTTAGTCATAATCTGAGAAGCCTTTAAATCAAAAAGTTCTTTTCCCCATTTTTGAACACCTCTACGGACATCGCCATCAGTAATAATTCCAAGAATTTTTTTATTTTCATCGATAACCACAACTACACCAAGCCTTTTTGAAGAAATTTCTAACACTGCATCAATCATACCCGTATCTGGATATACAACTGGAATTTCTTCGCCTGTATGCATCAGGTCTTTAACTTTTGTAAGCATTTTTCTACCAAGTGAACCTCCGGGATGAAACATAGCAAAATCCTCTTTTTTAAATCCATTCCGCATAATCAGCGCAACTGCTAAAGCATCACCCATAGCAAGTGTTGCAGTTGTTGATGCTGTTGGAATAAAACCAAAGGGGCAGGCTTCTTCTTTGACAGATACATCCAGGAAAACATCAGCCTGTTTTGCAAGTGTTGATTGAGGATTTCCTGAAAGTGCGATTATCTTTACATTGAAATATTTTAAAAAAGGTATGAGCCTCAATACCTCTTCAGTTTCACCGCTATTACTTATTGCAATAACCACATCCTCCTCTGTAACCATACCTAAATCACCGTGGCTTGCTTCAGCAGGATGCATGAAAAAAGAAGGAGTTCCTGTGGATGCAAGTGTTGCTGCTATCTTTCTTCCAATAAGCCCTGATTTTCCAATCCCTGTAACAACAACCCTTCCCTTTGAGTTATGAATTATTTCAACAGCCTTAACAAAGTCTTCATTAATTCTGTCTATCAGGGATTGAAGAGATTGAGCTTCAATTAAAAGGACTTTTTTAGCTACCTCAATGAGATTTTCCATAAGTTTTATTTTAAGTAAGTTATTTAACTAAATTCAAACTTTGAGAATCAAGAAAAGTTCATCACCTATAAGATTATCTATCACCTGATAATTATCTGTTAATGCCTTTGCAATTCTTTCAAGCTCTTCTTTGCTGAAGTAGGTTACACAAATATCTTTAAGTTTTGTTTTTTGATTAAGACATGTAAGAATAAGTCTTTCACGGGTATGCTGAAATAGGATTTTTAAACATCTCTGCATGAGCTCTTTTACATCCTGCACTGCAAGATTAAATACTCCAATTGCAATGGTGTAATCAAAAACCCTGTCTAAAGGTTCATTTTCAATATCCATAACATGAAACTCTGCTTCAGGATATTTTTTCTTTGCCAACTCTATCAAAGAAGGATTTATATCTATACCGGTATAATCGCATTTTATCCCTTTGCCCTTCAAAAAACCATAAAAATCACCTTTACCACAGCCAAAATCAAGCAAACTTTTGTCCTCAGGTTCCATAAGTTTAAGAACAGTTTCATATCTAAGCAACTGACCTCTGCGTGTCCATCCAACTGATTCAGGAGAGTCTTTAAAATGAATTAGCCTTTTAGTAAAAAAGTCAATTACATATTCCTTTGCAAGTTCATCCATTCTGTTATGTTATACTAAAAAATGAGAATTATTCCAGCAATTGACCTTAAAGATGGAAAATGCGTAAGACTCCGTCAGGGTAAATTTGATGAAGTAACAGTTTATTATGACAGACCCGAGGAAGCTGCATTACGCTGGCAGAATGAAGGTGCTGAGATTCTTCATGTTGTTGACCTTGATGGTGCAAAAGAAGGCAGAATCAGTAATCTTACTTCAATAAAAAAAATCAGAGAAGTTTTCACTGGCACAATAGAGGTTGGTGGCGGGATAAGAAAAATAGAAGATATTGAGTTGCTTTTAAGCACAGGAATTGACAGAGTCATTCTTGGAACAGTAGCAGTAGAGAATCCAGATTTCGTAAAAGATGTATGCAAGAGATTTCCCGGCAGAATCATAGCAGGTATTGATGCAAAGGATGGGCTTGTGGCAGTAAAAGGCTGGGTTGAACTTACAGAGATAAAGGCTACTGAGCTTGCCATGAAGATTCAGGATTACGGAGTCTGGGGAATTATCTATACAGATATATCAAGGGATGGTATGCTTACAGGTCCTAATATAGAGGCAACAAAAGCATTAGTTGAAGCTGTAAAAATCCCTGTAATTGCCTCAGGCGGAGTTTCATCAATTGATGATATAAAAAGGCTTGCAGAGATTCCGAATCTCTGGGGAGTTATCACAGGCAAGGCAATCTATTCAGGTGCAATAAATCTAAAAGAAGCAATTGAGATGATAAATGAGATTAAGTGAAGAAGTATTAAGCAAAATAAAAACTCTGGCAAATAAACATTTTGGAGAGAGTTGCGAAGTTCGTATTTTTGGCTCAAGGATTGATAATTCAAAAAGGGGCGGAGATATTGATATTTACATAAAAACTGATTCAAAGGAAAATCTTATAGAACTTAAAGCAAAGTTTCTCGCTGAATTAAAGATGACTATCGGAGACCAAAAAATAGACCTGCTCGTTGAAAGCAAAGACAAACCTGAAGAGAATCCAGTATATGAAGTTGCAAGAACAACTGGAATAAAGATATGACCACACAGAGACTTTCCTCATACATCTCAATATGTGATAAACATGCTGAGAGATTAAACTCTTCTTTGAGAAATTTAGAGAAATTCATCCCATTTACGGTCTCTAAATATGAAAGCCTTACAGAACAGGAGATTTCCTTTATAGACCAGATGTCATATCGTTTTGGCAAACTTCAGGATACAATGGGAAGGCTATTAAGAGTAATATTAAACATTCTTGAAGAGGACATTTATCAACTGCCTTTCATAGATGTTTTAAACAGGGCAGAAAAACTTGGCATAATAGAAAATGCTCAGGAATGGATAACTTTAAGGGAATTGAGAAATATATTAACCCATGAATACAGTGAAAAAGTTGAAGATATAGTTGAAGGGATAAATAAGCTCTATAAGATCTCTTACAGGCTTCTTGAGATATATAATGGAGTTTTAAAATATATTGAAAGGAAAAAAATACTGGAGTGAGCTATGCTTGCTAAAAGAATTATACCCTGTCTTGATGTTAAGGATGGAAGAGTTGTAAAGGGTGTGAATTTTCTCAATCTCAGAGATGCCGGAGACCCTGTTGAAAATGCTCTTTACTATGATGAGGAAGAGGCTGATGAGCTTGTATTTCTTGATGTAACAGCATCCCATGAAAAGAGAAAGATAATCATTGATGTAGTTGAAAGAACCGCATCAGTTGTTTTCATGCCCCTTACTGTTGGTGGCGGCATAAAAAGTCTTGATGATATAAGAGATCTTTTAAATGCAGGTGCAGACAAGGTTTCCATAAATACTACAGCTGTCAAAGACCCCTACTTTATTCAGAAAGCATCAACACGCTTTGGCTCACAGTGTATAGTTATTGCCATAGATGCAAAGAGAGTTGACAAAAACTTCAATCCCAAAGCCTATCCTCCTGAGTCATGGTTTAGTGACTCTGAACTTCAGGATGTGCTTTATAGAGAAGACTCACGATTTGTTCTATCCACACATGGTGGAAGACTGATGCGTCCAATTGATGCAATAGCCTGGGCAAAGAAAATGGAGGAATTCGGAGCAGGAGAGATTCTTCTTACAAGCATGGACAGAGACGGAACAAAGGAAGGCTATGACATAGAACTTACGAGAGCGATTTCTGAGGCTGTTACAATACCGGTTATTGCCTCAGGTGGTGCAGGTACACTTGAGCATCTTTATGAAGCCTTTGCCTTTGGAAAGGCAGATGCAGCTCTTGCTGCATCAATATTTCATTTCAGGGAATACTCAATAAAAGAGGCGAAAGAATATTTAAGACAGAAGGGAATTCAGGTAAGAATAACTTAGTTTATAATAACTTTCATGAATTTTTAATTTCATCCCAGAGGTTGTCCATTTCTTTCAGAGTCATATCTTTAAGGGTTTTGCCTTTGTTTTTGGCAAGGTTTTCAAGCTTTCTAAATCTCTTTTCAAATTTTCTGTTTGTTTTTCTCAAAGCTGTCTCAGGATCAATCTTAAGAAAACGGGCAAGATTTACAATGCTGAAAAGTAAGTCCCCGATTTCCTCCTCAATTTTATCTTTTTCTCCAGAGTTTATAGCCTCTTCAACTTCACCAAGTTCTTCTTTTATTTTATCAATAACTCCACCTATGTTATCCCAATCAAAACCTACCTTTGCAACCCTTGATTGAATTTTGTATGCTTTGAGTAAAGCAGGTAAAGCTTTTGGAACTCCATCAAGAATTGATTCATGAAGTTTTCCTTCTTCTCTTTTTCTGTCATCCCACTGGTTTAAAACTTCTTCAGGTGTTTTAAACTCAGCTTCTCCAAATACATGGGGATGCCTTCCGATCATTTTTTGAATAATTGTCTGTATTACATCCTCTACATCAAAATTGCACTCTTCCTTTGCTATCTGACTGTGAAAAACAATCTGTAAAAGCAAATCTCCGAGCTCTTCTTTGATTGACTCAGGTTCCTTATTTTCAATTGCTTCAATGAGTTCATATGTTTCCTCAAGAAGATATCTTTTTAGAGTATCATGAGTTTGTACTCTGTCCCAGGGACAGCCCTTTTCAGAGCGAAGTATTTCCATTATCTTTACAAGTTCATCAAATTTTTTGCTCAATTGTTTCCTCCAGAATCCATTCAAAGTTTAACCAGATTGCCTCCCCTTTAGGAAGACTGAAGACATTCCTGCCTTTTTCACTGAGTTTCAAAAAATCTCTATCAAAGAAAACATAATAGATGGTGTCAAAATTTTTTAGAAGTTCCTGTTCTTCAGAGTCTTCAAACTCTCTAAAAGCCATGTTTATAACAAGAACTCTCTTTTTTGGAGATATATTAAGCTCTTTAATCAGTTCATTTATTCTCAAAGCAGCCTGGATGCTACTTTTAGCACTAGTAGATACAACAAATAAAAGGTCAATTTTATTTACAATTCCTCTGCTTATATGCTCCATGCCAGCTTCATTGTCAACAACTATGTATCTGTATTGTTCTGCAATTTCCTGAAGAATTCTCTTTAAAACATTGTTGACAGCACAGTAACATCCACTTCCCTCAGGTCTTCCCATAACAAGAAGGTCAAATCCTTCTGATTCTTCTACAATCCTGTTTATCTGAATTTCAAGCCATTCATCAAGACTTATTCCATCTGGCTTATTTTGTAAGGCACTGTCCCTTACTGATGCTACTGTTTGCTTGACATTCACTCCTAAAAGTTCTGGAAGACAGTAGTTTGGGTCTGCATCAACCACCAATACAGGACCAAGCTTTCTTTCGGTGAGAAATTTTACTGTTAAAGAAGCAAGAGTGCTTTTTCCTGTTCCGCCTTTTCCTGCAAAAACTATAAAATAACTCATAGTTTTCTCACAATTTTTAATAAATCGCTGAATTTATCAATAACAAAGTCAGCATCTTTAAGAAGTTCTTTCCCTCTGTATCCGTATGTAACTGCAACTGTTTTAACTCCTGCTGATCGTCCTGCCATAATGTCAAGTTCACTGTCTCCAACAATTATTGTTTTATCCTGAGTTGTATTGAATTTCTTAATTGTCTCTATTATTGGCACGGAAGATGGTTTTCTTTCAGAAAAAAAGTCACTTCCAGCAACAAAGTCAATATAGTTTAAAAGTCCAAGATTTTCAAGTGTTTTAACGCTCAATTCAGTAAGTTTGTTTGAAACCACAGCCTTTTTAAATCCCTTTAACTGTTCAAGAGTTTCTTTTACTTCAGGATAAGCTTTTGAGAAATCAGTCATGTGTTCTCTATAGTAATTGACAAAACAATCAATTAACTCATTAGATGGTAGGTTGACACCTCTGGCTTTTAGAGCTTTTTCTATAAGGCGATTAACGCCTTCTCCAACCATTCTTTTTACTTCCTCTGTTGAAAATCCTGAAATTCCTATTTTTTCTAAACAGTAATTCAATGCCTGTTTTATGTCCTCACAGGAATCAACCAATGTGCCATCTAAGTCAAAGATAATAAGTTCAACCATTGCAATTTTTTAGTATAACATGACTTCACTTATTACTTAAATAATGCTATAATTTAAACATGGCTCGTATTGATGCCTTTTTTAAACTTATGCTTGAAAACAAGGCAAGTGACCTTCATCTTGTTGCCGGAAGTCAGCCTGTTTTAAGAATTCATGGAGAGCTTGTAAGAGTTCAGTATAAGGTTCTTGACAATCAGGAACTGAGAGCACTTCTCTATGAAATCACGCCGGAAGAAAAAATCAAAGTATTTGAAGAAACAGGAGATCTTGATTTTGCCCATGAAATACCCGGTGTTGCCCGTTTCCGTGTTAACTATTTCATGCATAAGGAAGGAATTGGTGCTGCATTCAGACATATTCCCAGTGAGATAAAAACAATTGATCAGCTTGGACTGCCTCAGGTTCTAAAAAAATTTGCAATGCTTAAAAAAGGAATTGTTCTTGTTACAGGTCCTACAGGTTCAGGTAAATCGACAACTCTTGCTGCAATTATTGACTATGCAAATACTAACAGAAAAGAAAGAATAATAACAATTGAAGACCCTATTGAGTTTGTTCATCCAAATAAAGGATGTGTTATTTCTTACAGGGAAGTGGGAACTCATACAGAATCCTTTGCAAAGGCACTTAGAGCAGCTTTAAGAGAAGACCCTGATATAATTCTTGTTGGTGAAATGCGTGATATTGAGACAATTCAGCTTGCACTTGAAGCTGCTGCAACAGGACATTTAGTTTTCAGCACACTTCATACATCATCAGCCATTAAAACAGTTGATAGAATTATTGATGTTTTCCCACCTGAACAGCAGGCACAGGTTAGAACCTCACTAAGTGAGTCTTTACAGGCAGTGGTTGCACAGACACTTTTAAGAAGAGCTGATGGCAAGGGAAGAGTCGCAGCATGCGAGATTTTAATCAATACCTATGCTGTTGCAAATCTCATAAGAGAAGGTAAAACACATCAGATACTCTCAATTATGCAGACAAGTAAAAAAATCGGTATGCAAACTATGGATGATGCCTTGTTACAACTTCTTCAGGAAGGCAAAATCACACCTGAGGATGCCTATGAAAGAGCAACAGATAAACAGAAGTTTGTCAGATTTCTTAAGGAAGCCCCCTGGGAAGGCGTTGTATGAGAAAACAAGAACTTGACTACATACTTGACAGAATCTGTGAAACCTATCCTGAACTTTCAGATATTATATTTACAGTTGGAAAACCCTTTCAGGTGATTCAATGGGGTGAGTTAAAACCTGTGCATTTTAAAAATGTTCCTATTGAGTCTTTAACGCCTTTTCACACAGAAAAGATAGCTCTTGCATTAATTAATAATCAGAAAAGGCTCATTGAGAATCTAATAAAAGATGGTTACTGCGATACAAGTTATTCTACGCAAAAAGCAAGATTCAGAGTGAATATTTTCTCTCAAAGAGGAGCCTATTCAGCTGTTTTAAGAAAGCTTCCAACCAAGATACCATCAGTTGAGGAACTTTCGTTACCTCCGATAGTTAAAGAAATAGCCAATGAAAGAATGGGGCTTGTTTTAATTACAGGAGCAACAGGCTCAGGTAAATCGACAACTCTTGCAGCAATTCTGGATATTATTAATGAAACAAGAGCATGTCATATTATAACTCTTGAAGATCCTGTAGAGTTTATTCATCAGCACAAAAAATCTACATTCAATCAAAGGGAGCTTGGTATAGATTTCCATAATTTTGCCGATGGTCTTAGAGCAGCACTAAGGCAGGCACCGCACGTAATACTTGTGGGAGAAATAAGAGATAGAGAAACCCTTGAAATAGCAATGCAGGCTGCAGAGACAGGACATCTCGTTCTTGGCACGCTTCATACAACTGATGCAGGACAAACAATTGGAAGAATGATTGGAATGTTTCCACCACAGGATGAAAATTACATAAGACTTAGAGTTTCTGATACCCTCAAATGGGTTGTTAGCCAGAGACTTTTACCGAAAATTGGCGGAGGAAGAATAGTAGCAACAGAAATTATGAGAAAAAACCTCAGAATAAGAGATTTAATTATAAATGGAGAGACTGCTGAGAAAACTTTTTATGATGTAATTGCAACAAGTGGAGCTGTTGGCATGCATACATTTGATCAGTCTATACTTGAGCTTTATAAAAAGGGAATAATTACAGAGGAAACAGCAGTAGCCTATGCATCAAGAAGATCTTATGTGATTATGGAAATTGATAAAATGAAATCAGCTCGTGGAGAAAAAACAACTGATATAGAGGGATTAAAACTTGATATTGATTATGGTAAAAAAATAAGAGGATGACCTATGCCAAAGGCTGTCATCTGTGAAGCAAATCAGGAAGTTCAGAGAGTTTTAACTGATTATTTAAAATCAGCAGGATTTGAATGTGTTGGTTTTTCCGATTCAAAGGAAGCTCTTAATTCAATAGAAGATGCATCTTTAATTATAGCAGGAGAACAATTTAATGAAATATTTGAAACTATATCTTCACTACCAATGTATCAGAGAAGAGATATTATCGTGATTCTGCTTAGTGACTCAATACCAACAATGGATAGAATCTCTGCATTTGCAAAAGGCGTTGACTTTGTTGTAAATCTTAAAGAGATAAATAACTTTCCAGCAATTTTTAAAAGAGCTTATGCTGAATATCAAAGAACATATAGACTTTTTAAAGAAACTCTTGCAAAGTCATTTTACTAAAACTCTGGCATTAATATTTTTATTTTTGTTCGGTTGTGCGAGTTTACCAAAACCCCTGCAGGATATTCCTGCATTAAGAGATGTGCCATTCAGAGTTGTTAAAGAGAATCCTGATAAATACAGAGATGTTTCTCTTTTATGGGGTGGTAAAATCACAAATTGCTCCAATACTCAGGAGGGAACGGTCTTTGAAATTCTCTATTTACCTCTTGACAGAGAGGGTTATCCAGAGGAGCGGGATGATTCAGAAGGAAGATTTATCGTAATTTCAAAAAATTTCCTTGACTGTGCAGTTTATTCAAAGGGAAGGCTTTTAACAGTAGTGGGTAAATTTAAAGGGCTAAAAGAGGGTAAAATTGATACGATGCCCTATAGTTTTCCTTTTATTGAAGCTCAGGCAACATATCTATGGAAAAAAAGACATAGAGAATACTACTGGCATCCTTCTTTATGGTTCTGGTATGGCTATCCTCCCTGGTATTTTGAATACGGACCCAGATGGTGGTGAAACTCTAAATAATGGGAAAAATTCAAATACTTTCTGAAAGCATTGTAGGAAAAATTGCCGCAGGAGAGGTTGTTGAAAGACCTGCAAGTGTTGTAAAAGAACTTATTGAAAACTCAATAGATGCTGGAGCAAGCTCAATCTCTGTTTACATTAAAAAGTCTGGTATTGCTGAGATAAAGGTAATTGATGATGGAGAAGGAATTGGCAGAGAAGATGTGTTACTTGCTTTTCAAAGACACGCAACAAGCAAAATAAAAGATGAAAAGGATCTTGTCCGAATTTCTTCACTTGGCTTTAGGGGCGAAGCTCTTTACTCTATTGCACAGGTAAGTAAAATAAAGATTACTACTCAACATAGAGCTGAAAATATAGGTACAGAGGCTTATTTTGTTGCAGGTAAATTAAAATGGCAAAAACCAGCAATTACTGAAGGAACAACAATAGAGGTTTCGGATCTATTTTTTAATACTCCTGTAAGAAGAAAGTTTCTCAGATCACCCTACACTGAAAAAGCAAATATTATTGAAGTTGTTCAGAATTACTGCCTTGCTTTCCCAGAAATTTCCTTTTCTTTATTTATTGATGAAGAAGAGATTTTAAATCTTCCAGAGTCAGAAACGAACTATGAGAGGATATGTCAGATTTTTGGTTTGGAGACTGCTGAAACTCTTAAAATTAAGGCGATTTCAGAGGGTGACTATAAAGTTGAAATTTTTTGGGGTGAAGGACTTAAGGGAAGGTACAAAGTTTTTGTAAATAGAAGATATGTAAGAGAGCAGTCAATTGTAAATAGCATATATAAAGCCTTTCAGTTACAGCAACCACAGTTTATTATTTTTATAACTTTACCTCCACAGGATGTGGATTTCAATGTTCATCCAGCTAAAACCATGGTTAGATTTGCAAATCCACAAAAAATTCATAATCTAATTTTTAAAGTAGCAGAACAAAAGCATATATCTACTTCATCCATGGTTGCGGAAGAATCATCTCATTGGGAGGTTATTCCAGTTTCTAATGAGCAAATTCCTATATTTCTCACAGAACCAGTCTTTAATAGAGAACCTGAGTTTTTAACTCTTGGCAATTCCATTGTAGTGATCAAAGAGACTGATGGTGTGATTTTTCTTGACTATCATGCAGCTCATGAAAGAATAAACTTTGAAAAAATTTTAAATGGAATGAAAGAGATGGTTGTAAGACTCGTTTTTCCTGTTATTGTAGATCTTGCTGCTGAAGAGTATATTTTAATAAAAGAGAACCTCTCTACTCTTGATGATCTTGGTATTGAGATTGATGACTTTGGTAAAAACTCAATAATAGTAAGAGCTTTGCCAGATATTATTCAAAAGGGTGATATAGCAGGAATAATTAAAAATATTGCATATGCTATTAAAGAAGACATTGGTAAAGTTGATTTTACTGATTTAAAAAGAAAAATTGCAGCCACCATTGCATGTCATCACTCTCTCAGAGCACATGATAAAATCAACTCTATAGAAATAAAAACTTTACTGCAGGAGCTTGAAAAAACCTCTGATCCTGAACACTGTCCTCATGGAAGACCTATAAAAAAATATTTTCCCATAGATGAGATAAAAAAGTGGTTTTTAAGATAGAGTTGTCACAAACACAGTCTTAATTGTCAAAAAATTGGCATATATATTTCTAAAGAAAGTATCCCATTATATAGAGAAAAAGCTGTGAGTCCTTTAATTTTCATGTCTGGCATAAAGTATGCTAAATGTTATAAATTTAGAAAAGAACTTAAGGAGGTTGAGTTATGCCAAAGGAAAAAGCAAGCACCGCTAATAATGAAACTGAAGGGAAGGAACAGGCAGAGAAACCAAAGAAAAAAAGTAAATTACTAATAATTATCGTTGCTTTAGTTGTTCTATTAGGTGGTGCAGCAGGAGCTTATTTTTTTCTATTGAATAAACCTGCTTCTCAGCAAACTAAAACTGCCACTGAAAAAGAATCTCAGGGTGTAAACTTTGCTCTTGAACCTTTTGTTGTTAATCTCATGGATCAGGGTGGAAGTAAGTATCTTAAAGTTTCAATTCAGCTTGAACTCTCTGATGCAAAACTCTCTGAACAGGCAAAGAATAAAACACCCCAGATAAGAGATGCCATTATAACTCTTTTAACGAATAAGACTTCCGATGAGTTGATTACTCCAGAGGGAAAACTACTTCTTAAGGATGAGATCAAACAGAGAGTGAGTCAGATTCTTGGTGAGAATGCTGTTAAAAATGTTTATCTTACAGATTTTGTGATGCAGTAACCATGGCTGGCGAAGAGATTTTATCTCAAGAAGAAATTGATGCCCTGCTAAAAGGCATTGCAGGAGGAGAAGTAGAGACTGAGACAGCAGAAACTCCTTCGGGGATAAGGCCCTATGATTTTACTTCCCAGGAGAAAATTGTTCGTGGTAAGATGCCCTCTCTTGATATTATTAATGAGCGTCTTGCAAGATCCTTTAGAATATCCCTCTCTTCAGACATAAGAAAAATTGTAGAAATTGTCAATGTAAATGTTAACATTACGAAGTTTTATGACTTTCTACGCTCTGTTCCCTTTCCTTCAAGTTTGAACATTATAAAGCTTGAACCTCTGAGAGGTTTTAGCCTTGTTGTTTTTGATGCACCGATGATTTTCAGTTTAATTGAGTTTTATTTTGGAGGTTCTGGTAAAGGATATTATAAACCTGAAGGAAGAGAGTTTACTCCAATTGAGCAGAGAATCATTCACAAAGTTGTAATGATGTTTCTTGAAGCTATGGAAGAAGCATGGAAACCGGTATTCCCGGTAAAACCTCAATATATTCGGAGTGAGATGAATCCACAGTTTGTTACTATTGTAACTCCTGTAGATGTGGTTATAGAGACAGAGTTTAAGATAGAAATTGAAACAAGAGAGTGTAGAATTATGGTTTGTATTCCCTATTCTTCTGTGGAACCTATAAAAGAAAAACTTTATAGTGCTTTTCTTGCTGACAGGGATGAAGTGGATATGAAGTGGATAGGAAGACTAAAAAGTCAGATAAAACAATCTCCTGTTAAATTAGAAGGAGTTTTAGGCAAGGTAACAATAGATTTTAACACTCTATTAAATCTTAAAGCAGGTGACATAATAACTCTTCAAAAAAGAGTGGACGAAGATGTAGATGTGCTTGTTGAGGGTGTAAAAAAGTTCAGAGGTAAACTCGGCACTTTTAAAGGAAATTATGCAATAAAAATAACAGGGGAGGCATAGAATGGAAGAACAAGAGATTAAACAGCAGGATATGGAGGAATACTCTGAAGAAGAGCTTGATATGGCAAAAGCTCTTGAGATGGAGAAAAAGCAAAAGGTGCAAACTCCAAAGATAGATGAATTTACTCCAACGGAAGAAAAACCTAAGATAAGAGATATAGAGTTCATTCTTGATATTCCCCTTGAGCTAACAGTTGTTATTGGCTCAACAAGAATTCTCGTTCAGGAACTTCTTCAGCTAACACAGGGTTCTGTAGTAGCTCTTGATAAACTTGCAGGAGAGCCAATGGAAGTTTATGTTAATGGAAAGCTTATTGGAAGAGGAGAGGTTGTTGTAGTTAATGAAAAATTCGGCATTAGAATAACTGATATTATAAGTCCACAGGAAAGAGTAAAACAGCTTGGATGAGGTGACTGATGGAGTATTTCAAAATTATAGCATCCTTATTATTAATTATCGCTGCTGTTTATATGGTTCTTAGATTGATGAAAAATAAAATAAATTCAGGTAAGGGATTTATTCAGGTTATTTACTATCAGCCAATAGGTTATAAAAAGGGCATTGGAGTTGTGAAAGCCTTTGATGAGTATCTTCTTGTTGGAATCTCGGAAAATGGAATTAATCTCATAAGCAAGCTTGACTCTTCAAAGATTAAAACAATTTTTGAAGACAACTCTGAGGAAAGAAAAACTGTGTGGCAGAAAATTTTTAAAGGAGGATTATTGAGTCTTTTTGTTGTTTTATTGCCTCATTTCTCTTTTGCAGCTCCTCAACAACCAGCTGGTGGTGGGCTTTTTGGATTTTCATCAGCCGTTGATCTTTTAGTTTTTATAACACTTCTAAGTTTTTTGCCAGCCATACTTATAATGATGACATCCTTTACAAGAATTGTTATTGTTCTCTCTTTGCTAAGACAGGCTTTAGGAACACCTGCAGTTCCCCCAAATCAGGTAATAATAGGACTTGCCCTTTTTTTAACTCTTTTTATAATGTCTCCAACCATTGATAGGGTTTACAATGAAGCTTATGTTCCTCTTTCAAAAAAAGAGATAACCATGGAAGAGGCAATAAACAGAGCATCAGTTCCTTTTAAAGAATTCATGCTGAAGCAAACAAGGGAAAAGGACCTTGCTTTGTTTCTTAAACTTTCAAAAACAGAGGTTAAACCTGCAACTCCAATGGATTTACCAATGAAGATTGTTGTTCCTGCCTTTGCTCTTGGAGAGTTAAAAAGAGCTTTTGAAATTGGTTTTTTAATCTTTCTCCCCTTTCTTGTTATTGATATTGTTGTGGCAAGCATTTTGCTATCAATGGGTATGTTTATGGTGCCGCCAGTTATGATATCAATGCCTTTTAAGATATTGCTTTTTGTGTTGGTTGATGGCTGGCAGCTCATTATAGGCTCTCTTGCAGGAGGTTTCAAATGACGGTAGAGTTTTTAAACTACATATCAAAGCAAACTTTTGAAACAATACTTTTAGTTGGTGGTCCTGTTCTTTTTGTAAGTTTAATTGTAGGTCTTTTGATTGGTCTATTTCAGGCAATAACTCAGTTACAGGAGATGACCATAAGCTTTGTCCCAAAAGTTATAGCTGTGTTTTTAACAATACTTCTTACTATTCCATGGATTGTCAATATAATGACAAAGTTTACAAGAGGAATTTTTGAAAATCTTCCACTGTATGTAAAATGAACTACTTAGATTTGCTTACATCTCAGATTTATAAATTTATTCCTGTTTTTATCAGGATTTCGATAATTCTCTTTTTTATTCCATATATTGGAAGTAGAACAGTTCCTTTAGCCTTTAGATTCTTTTTGGCAATCTCATTATCCCTTGCAATAATGCCCTATGTTCCGCAGAGAGAGGAAAATTTTTTGCTTTCCCTTTTTGATGCGGTAGTTTTTGGATTAGCTATGGGTTTTATGATTAGAGTAATAATTGGAGCAGTAGAGACAGCTTCTCAATGGATGAGTATGCAAATAGGGTTTACAGTTGCAAATGTTTTTAATCCTCAGTTTGGTGAACTTATGGGACCACTTACAGTTTTTTATGAAATGTTTATGATTGCTCTGTTTTTTTCTCTTGATCTTCATTTAAGCCTAATAGAGATTATTGTTAAAACTTTTGAAGTTCCATCCAGGTTATCCTTTGCAGGAAATATAATTAATTTTTCCTATCTTTTATTTCCTTTAGCACTGAAACTTTCAGCCCCTGTTCTGCTTGTTCAGGTTTTGATGAATTTAGGACTTGGATTTTTATCAAGAATTATGCCTCAGGCAAATGTTTTTTTTGTTGGCTTTCCCCTTTTACTTGCCACAGGAATTGCTGTTATGTGGCTTAGCATTCCTATTTTTACTATGGTTATATCAAAGGCATTTATCAATTTTAAAGATGCTTTATCTGCTTTATTGAGGTAAAAAATGCCAGAAGAACTTCAAGAACGAACAGAACAGGCGACCCCGCGAAGGAGAGAAAGAGCCCGACAAAAAGGTGAAGTTCCAAGAAGCCGGGAACTTACAAGTATAGTCAGTCCATGGATAATTTTTCTCTATTTTGTTTTCTCCGGAAGTTTCTTTATTGCATTACAACAACATCTAAAAGAGTCATTTACAAGACTTAATCCTGACTACATAAGTGGTGCTCTCTTTGCCATAATAAAAAGTGAGATAAAATGGTTTTTTTTACAGTTTGCTCCACTTGGAGGAGTTGTTCTTTTTAGTGTATTACTTGTTCATTTTATTCAAACAGGTTTTCTTTTTACAGGAGCTCCATTAGTGCCTGATTTATCAAGAATAAGTCCGATTAAAGGAATAAAAAGATTGTTTTCTCTTAATGCTTTGTTTGAGACAGTAAAGGGTGTTTTGAAACTGATAGCTCTCGGTTTTGTTATATACTTTGTTTTAAAGAAGGATATCAATATCTTGCCACTTTTAATAGATATGGATATAAAAGCTATTGTAGGAGTGAGCTTTGAGAAAATCTACCAACTTTTTCTTGCATGCCTGATAATGCTGACTGTTTTTTCAGGTATAGATTTTGCATATCAGAGATGGCAGTATGAAAGAAATTTGAGAATGACGAAACAGGAAATAAAGGAAGAGTTCAAGGAAACAGAGGGTTCACCAATGGTAAGAGCAAGAATAAGAAGTCTGCAAAGAGAAATAGCAAGAAGAAGAATGATGCAGGAAGTTCCAAAGGCTGATGTGGTAATAACAAACCCTCTTCATATTGCTGTATGTATAAAGTATGACTCTCAAAATATGAATGCACCGAAGGTTGTTGCAAAGGGAGCAAACATTCTTGCCGAAAGAATAAAACAGTTAGCCAGAGCAGCAGGTGTCCCAATCTATGAAAATAAACCACTGGCAAGAGTTCTATATAAAATTCCTGTTGGAGAGGAAATTCCTGAGGCACTTTATAAAGCAGTTGCCACAATTTTAGCAACAGTTTACAACCTTAAAGGGAAGAAGATCGCATGAATATAATGAATTACATAAGAAGTGATGTCTTGGTTGCAGTAGGCATAATTTTGATACTTATTTTCATGATTGTGCCAATTCCTCCTTTTCTGCTTGATCTTTCGCTTACGATGAGTATAACTCTCTCAATTCTTATTATTCTTGTGGCATCCTATGTGAGAAAACCTCTTGATTTTTCTGTTTTTCCATCTATTTTGTTGATTGCTACATTGTTAAGATTGTCTTTAAATATAGCTTCAACAAGACTTATTCTTACCCGAGGAGAACTTGGCACAGAAGCTGCAGGAAAGGTAATTAAGGCTTTCGGTGAATTTGTTGTAAGTGGAAACTTTGTAGTTGGCTTAATTGTGTTTTTAATTCTTGTGATAATCAACTTCATAGTAATCACCAAAGGTGCTGGAAGAATTGCAGAGGTTTCAGCCCGTTTTACCCTTGATGCAATGCCAGGTAAGCAGATGAGTATAGATGCAGATCTCAATGCAGGACTTATTGATGAAAAAGAAGCAAGACGTAGAAGAGAAGAAATAAGCAGAGAAGCTGATTTTTATGGAGCAATGGATGGTGCAAGCAAATTCATTCGTGGTGATGCTATTGCTGCAATAATTATCATGATTATAAACATCATTGGGGGAATTCTTATCGGAGTTTTACAAAAAGGCATGTCTATAGGAGATGCTGTTCAGACTTATGTAATCTTAACAATAGGTGATGGGCTTGCAGCTCAGGTTCCTGCACTTATTACATCAACTGCAGCAGGTATTGTAGTTAGCAGGGCAGCTACTGAGTCAAATCTTGGACAGGATATCCTCAATCAACTTTTTAAAAATCCTAAAACTCTTGCCACAGCTTCAGGTGTTCTTCTTTTACTTGGATTAATTCCAGGACTTCCTCATCTTCCTTTTATAATTATTGCTGTTGTCTCAGGTGCTATTGCCTATCTTATGATTACAAAGGAAAGAAAGGAAAAGGAGGTATTGCCACCTCCTCCAGCTGAAGAAAAACCTATTACAATGGAAGCTCAACTTGAGAGTCTTCTCAGGGTTGATCCCATCTCTCTTGAAATTGGATACAACCTTATTCCACTTGTTGAAGGTGAAAGTTCTCTTGTTGAAAGAATTCGCTCTCTTAGAAAGCAGATTGCCATGGAGATGGGCTACATAGTCCCTTCAATTCATATAAAAGATAATTTAATGTTAAAACCTTCTCAATACAGTATTCTTATAAAAGGTGTTGAAATAGCTACTTCAGAGATAATTCCAGGAAGATTTCTTGCAATCGGTGCAAAACCTTCTCAGGAACTTGAAGGGATTCCAACAAAAGACCCTGCCTTTGGAGTGGATGCTTTATGGATTGAGCAGAAAGATGTATCAAAGGCTCAGATGCTTGGCTTTACAGTTGTTGATGCACCATCAGTGATTGTTACTCATCTTAGAGAAATTCTCAAAAACTATGGTTATGAACTTCTCGGAAAACAGGAAACTCAAAGGCTTCTTGATAATCTTGCGAAAACCCATCCAAGAGTTGTTGATGATTTAATACCCAATCTTTTGAGTCTTTCTCAGGTTCAGAAGGTTCTTCAGAATCTTCTGAGAGAGAGAGTTTCAATAAAGGATCTACAAACCATACTTGAAAGCCTTGCAGAATATGCTAATGTCACAAAGGATCCTGATATTTTAACAGAGTATGTGAGACAGTCACTGTCAAGAAGAATAACAAAAAGTGTTCAAAATCCTGACGGTTCAATTACAGCGATTTTACTTGATCCTTCTTTAGAAAAGACATTTATTGAATCTTTGCAAACAACACCTCAGGGCATGATTTTTGCTCCTGATCCTGTGTTAATGGAGAAAACAGTTGAAAAGGTAAAAGCAGTAGCTGATGAAGCGACAATTAGAGGGTATCAGCCTGTTTTAATCTGTTCACAGGCTATAAGAAGATTTATAAAGAGAGCAATGGAGAGAGTATCTCCTTCTTTACCAGTTTTATCGCCTCAGGAAATTTCTCCAGGAGTAAAAATACTGATGCTTGCTACAGTAAAGCCTGATTGAGGAGGTTTTTATGAAGATAAAAAAGTTTCAAGGTAAAAGCTTTAAAGAGGTGTTGGAAATAGTTAAGAAAGAATTGGGACCAGATGCTGTGATTCTTTCATCTTCTTCTAAAAAAGAACCTCTTTCAAATCGTTCTTACATAGAGGTTACTGCTGCCATAGATGATGGATTAGATTCTGCTCAAGATTTAGGCAGTAAAGTTTATCCTGAAATTAACTCTGCATTTTTTAAAGAGATAGAAAGGCTAAAAACAGAAGTAAGCCTTCTAAGAGAGAGTGTTACAAAATTATTTCCTTGTCTTGATGATCTTTCAAAGAGAGGACTTTATAATTTTCTGATTAAAAATAATGTAGAACCATATCTTGCTCTGATGCTCATAGAAAAGGCTGATAATATGAATGAGTTAAGGGAGGCAATTGAAAAGGATTTAAAAATCTGTAAAAATAATTTTGATGAAGAAAGAGGTTTTATTTTCTATGGATTGCCAGGCGTAGGTAAAACAACGACAATTTTTAAAATGGGTCAAATTTTGAGATCAACTAACGATAAAATAATGATTCTTTCAGTTGATTCAAGAATTTCTTCTGTAGCCTACATAAAGGAAATAGCATTAAAGCTAAAGTGTGAGGCTAAATTTGTAAGTGAAATGAGAGAGCTTTACAAAATAATACACAAGGAAATTGACAGAAAAAAGATACTCGTTGATACTCCCGGAGATACAAACATAAGTGTTGCAGCAGAGCTGAAAAGTATTTTAAAGGATGTGCCTATTAAAAAGTGTCTTATAATGGATGCTTCCATGTCAATGTCTTCAAATACCAAAGCATTGAAGAAAGTTGACACTGGGGCAGTTGATTGTATAGGTTTTAGTAAAATTGATTTAGCTCAGAATTACGGTTCTTTATATAATCTTTCAGTTTTATCAGGTAAGCCTGTAAGTTTTATTACATCGGGAGCTTTTGGTGAGTCTCAGGCTCGGGTATTTCCTCCAAATACAATACCTAATCTTATTGTAGGAGGAGTCTGTGAAAACTAACATACCAAGAATTGTGGCTGTTTCAAGTGGTAAAGGAGGAGTTGGAAAAACAAACTTTGTGGTCAATATTGCTTTAGTTTTTAGAAGTATGCAAAAAAGAGTTCTTCTTATGGATGCTGATATAGGTTTAAGTAATATTGATATTATGTTCGGAGTAGCACCAAAATACAACATAAAACATCTGCTTTCAGGTGAAAAGTCGATTAAAGACATAATTGTTAAAACTTCTGAGGGAATTGATATTATTCCTGCCAGCTCTGGAATAAGAGAACTCACTCAGCTTTCTTACGGACAAAAGATGAAAATCATTGAAGAACTTGAAAATATTGATAAAAACTACGATATTTTTTTGATTGATACAGGTGCAGGGATCTCAGACAATGTAACTTTTTTCTGCTCTGCTGCCCATGACACAATTGTAATTGTTACTCCTGAACCTACTTCAATTGCAGATGCCTATGCATTGATTAAGGTACTTTATAAAGAGTATGGTGAGCAGAATTTTCGTATTGTTGTAAATAGTGTGAGGAATCATAAAGAGGCAAAAGAAACATTTAAAAAACTATCTATGGTTACCGAAAGATTTCTTGG
Source organism: Thermodesulfovibrio aggregans (assembly GCF_001514535.1). Lineage (NCBI taxonomy): Bacteria > Pseudomonadati > Nitrospirota > Thermodesulfovibrionia > Thermodesulfovibrionales > Thermodesulfovibrionaceae > Thermodesulfovibrio > Thermodesulfovibrio aggregans. The sequence goes on from NZ_BCNO01000001.1 coordinate 414,215, forward strand.
AATATCAATTGATTGGCTTGGAGAACTTCCATACGATGAAAAAATAAAGGAAGCTGTTATTTCCCAGAAACCATACATAACTTTATATCCAACATCAGAGTTTTCAAAAAAACTTGCAGAAATTGCAAAACAGTTTCTTAAAATAGAAGTTGATTTATTAAAAGGAGGAATGCAGTTTTTCCTCAAAAAAGCTTTAAATAAATAGATTTATGCTTTATTCTGAAGATGAAAAAGAGAAAATTATCAAACAGTTTTTACCAAAAATAAAGCACCATGCTTTAAGATATCATAATATTGTTCACTCCGTTATTGAGCTTGAAGATCTAATCTCTGCTGGAATTAAAGGATTGCTTGAAGCATTAAATAAGTACAATCCTTCACTTAATGTACCCCTTGCCTCTTTTATAGAATACAGAATACGGGGAGCTATAATCGATGAAATTCGCTCTCTTGATGTTTTTTCCAAAGAATACAGAAAAAAAGTGGAAGATTTAAAAAAAGCATGGAAAACTCTTAAAGAATCAGGGAAAGAACCTACAGATGAAGAACTGGCAACCTCTCTAAATATTACCCCGACAGAATTGCAGGAGATATATCAGAGCATAACAGCTTCTGATGTAATAGATTTGGACAATCCTGTAATCACTCACCAAGGGGATAAATTAAATCTTTCTGAAGTTATATCAGATGGAAAGGACATCTTTGAAGATATATCTTTTCGTGAACTTAAAGAAAGGCTTACTGCTGCTATTGAGAGTCTTTCAGAAATTGAAAAAATTGTTATTTCTCTATATTACTATGAAGAGTTGAATATGAAAGAAATTGCAAATATTCTGGGAGTTTCTCTTTCAAGGGTTAGTCAGATTCATGGGAAGAGTCTTTTAAAGTTAAAAAATTTTCTTGAAAATAGTTTAATTGAAAAATAATTTTTGTATAATATTATCAAGCGTAATTTTGGAGGTTCAATTATGAAAAACATAAAGCATGTGGTTTTTAAGCTTCTTAATGATCCAGATCCTTCGGTTCGCAGGCATGCAGCAGAAGAATTAAGTAATGGTGATGAGAGAGCAGTTTATCCACTAATCAAAGCATTAAGAGATGAAAGTACAGCGGTTCAGGAAGCAGCAACTCAATCTCTCATCTTTCTCGGAAGTGAAGATAGATTTCTAATAAATTCAGGAGAAGTGATCACATATATGGTTGTTCCTTTGTTAAGAGAAGAAGAGGCATATTTAAGGAATACGGCACTTTTAATAATTAAAGAAATTGGACATAGGTCACCAGAACTTATTTATAAACTACTTAAAGATAAAGACCCTGATATTAGGAAGTTTGCTCTTGACTTAATTGCTGATATAAAAACAGGATTTGATGGAGAAAGGATAATTCCATTGTTAAATGATCCGAATGGTAATGTCAGAGCAGCTGCTGCCCATGCATTAGGAGAACTTAGATACATGGAGGCAATCCCTGCTTTAGTTGAAAGGCTACAGGATGAAGAGTGGGTTGTTTTTTATGTTTTACAGGCTCTTGCTCAACTTCAGGCAGTTGATGCTATAGATAAAATTGGTGAACTTCTCTTAAGCACAGATTCATTATTAATCAAATCAGAAGCAATAGAGACTCTCAGGAAATTAGGAACTGAGAAAGTGGCGGAGCCTCTTTTAAAGTATTTCACTGTTGCAACACGGGATGAAAAAAAGGAGATTGTTAAAGCTTTAATCAGTATAGGAGTTTTACCCGATGGACAGGATTTAAAGGAGGAAATTCTCTCAATTCTTAAAGAAGAAGAATGGGAAGATAAGCTTATAGGACTTAAAGGAGTGAAACTCTTAAATCTTGTGGAAGCAGTCCCGTTAATTGTAGAAGAAGCAGGAGCTCTTGATCCAAACTGCTTTGACTATGAAGAAAAAATTGAAACTTTAGAGTCAGTCTTACTTTCCATAGATTCAGAAGATGAACTTATCGCATTGATTGAAAAAAATAAGCTTAGATATAGAGCAAAAGCTTTTGTGATAACAGTACTTGGAAAACTGAGAAGTAAGAAAGCAGTTCCCGTTCTTTTAAAACTTCTTGAAGACATAAAAAGAGATATAAGAATAGCCTCTGCAAAGGCACTTGGTGAAATCGGAAGTAAAGATGCAATTCAATCTCTCATTAAAAAGAGTCATGAGGATCAGGATGCAAATGTTAGAAAAGCAGCGATAAAGGCTCTTGGAATGATAAGAGCTTCAGAAGCTTATGAGCCGCTCTTTCATTTACTTGAAATAGAAACATATCCAGACATCATTGAAGAAATTGTCTCAGCACTTATATCAATTGATCAGGAAAAGTTTTTAAAAAACCTCAAGTCCTACAGAAGAGAAGTAAAGAAGGCTCTTGCAGATATAGCATATTCAATGGACATTTTAACTATGCTTACTAAATGCGAAGACAAGGAAGTTCAAAAAGCAGCCATATATAGACTTGGTGTATTGGGTACAGAAGAAGCCATATCTAAGGTTATAGAATTTATTAAATCTGATGATAAAGAGTTAAAAAAGACAGCGATATTAGCCCTTGGAGAGGCAAATTTCTGTTCAGAAGAACTATGGAAATGTTTGAACGACGAAGATCCCTGGATAAGATACTATACTGTAAAGGCTGTGAGTAAAGCCTGCGATCCAGAAATTTTAGGAGAAAAACTGCTTCCTCTTTTAGATGATCCCTTCCCTCCTGTAGTAATTGCTACTGTGGAGGCATTAGCCGATATAGTCAATGCAGAAATTTATGATATTTTAGTATCTAAAAAGAACCATCCTGACAAAGGAGTTAGAGAAAAAATAGAGGAGGTTTTACAGAGAATATGACAACATTAACTGCTTCCTCTTCTTTATCCATAAATGATGAAGTATTCAGGCAACTGAGAGATTTTATTTATGAAAAAACAGGAATCTATGTGCCTGACAATAAAAAGTACTTTCTTGAGAACAGACTTAGCAGGATTCTTAAAGAAAAAAACTTTCGTAGCTATGAAGATTATCTTTATTTTTTAAGATACAGTGCAAATAAGCATGATATTGCAAAGCTCTTTGATGCAATCACAACAAATGAAACTTTTTTCTTTAGAGAGCCTCAGCAGTTCGAAGTATTTTCAAATAATCTTGTCCCTCAGATAATCAAGGAAAACTCACAGATGGGAAGAAAAGACATAAAGATATGGTCTGCTGCCTGTTCAACAGGAGAAGAACCTTATACAATTGCAATGATATTGCTTGAAAAACCTGAATTAGTCTCTTTTAGAAAAGAAATATATGCCTCTGATATAAGTGAATCAGTTTTAATGTCTGCAAGAAAAGGTATGTATGGTTCCTATTCTATTCGCAATGTGCCTCCACAGTATATGGCAAAGTATTTTAAAGATTCGGGCGGTGTTTATGTTCTTTCCGAAACTGTAAAGTCAATGGTAAAATTTATGAATATAAATCTCATAGAAGAAAAAGAAGTTAAACAGCTTAAGGGCATTGATGTGGTATTTTGTAGAAATGTTTTGATATACTTTGATGAAAAAGCAAAAAAGAAGGCAGTGTCTTTAATTTATGATGTTTTACGACCTAAAGGATATTTATTTGTTGGAACATCAGAGAGTCTTCATAATATTACAAGAGCATTTCGTCCTGTTGTGATTAATAAAGTTGTAGTATATCAAAAAGTCTGATAAGGAGGATATTATGAAAATTCTTGTGGTAGATGATGATAAAACAACACGAAAGATGATTTCTCTAATTTTGAAAAGTAAAGGATATGAAGTTGTTACTGCTGAGAACGGTCTTGAAGCATTACAGAAACTCGGTATTGATAAAATAAACTTAATTCTCACAGATATGAATATGCCATATATGGATGGGATAGAGTTTACAAAACAGGTTAGGTCAAATCCTGAGATTGCAAGTATTCCAATTGTTATGATAACAACAGAGGCTGATGAAGATGAAAAAAAGAGAGCCTTTGAAGCAGGAGTTGATGACTATTTAGTAAAACCTACAAATGCTGAACAGATTACTGAAAGTATGAAAAAGATATTGAAAAAAATTTTAGGGAAATAAAGGAGGACAAAAATGTTTAACTTCAAAATAAAAGTTTTGGTAGTTGATGATTTTCCAACAATGCGAAGAATTATAAAAAATCTCTTGAAACAGCTCGGATTTGAAAATGTTGAAGAGGCAGAAAATGGAGAGGACGCTTTAAAAAAGCTAAAAAGTGGAGACTATGGACTTGTTATTTCAGACTGGAACATGCCAGTAATGGAAGGAATAGAACTTTTAAAACATATAAGAAGCGACCCTAAACTCAAAGATTTACCTTTTTTAATGGTTACAGCAGAGGCAGAGAAGGAAAAGGTTATTGAAGCTATAAAAGCAGGAGTTGACAATTACATAGTGAAACCTTTCACAGGAGAAGTTTTAAAGGAAAAACTGGAAAAGATTGCTCAGAAAAGACCATCTCTTAAAGGAGGACAGTAATGGCTGATGAGATGGATGAGATAATAAATGAATTTATATTGGAAGCAGAAGAGATTCTTGAACAAATTGATCCTCTCTTCGTAGAGCTCGAAAATAAAGGGCAGGATCCTGAAATAATTAATGAAATATTTAGAGGAATGCATACTCTAAAGGGGGCTGCAGGATTCTTAGGATTTCAGAATATTGTTGATGTTGCTCACAGAGCTGAGACAATATTGAAGAAAGTAAGAGAGGGAGAGATTTCAATTTCACCAGAACTTACTGATGCTATTTTAAAAGCAGTAGATACATTAAAGGTGTTGATTTCTCATGTAAAGGCAAAAGAGGAATATACTGAAAATATACAGCCTGTTTTAGATTTACTTGACAGTGCACTTGAAAGAGCTTCCAAGAAGGAAGTTACAGAACAGAAAGAGCCTATAGAAAAGTTTACTACTGAAGTTGAAACAACCGAGCCAAAAGAGATACCTGCACAGGCTCCTCAAAAAGAAAAAGAGAAAGAAAAAGAGATTTCTACTTTAAGGGTAGATGTTGAGAGAATAGACAAAGTAATGGATCTTGCTGGAGAAATAGTTCTTGCCAGAAATAGACTTCTTAATCTGTCCAATAAACTTGAGGCAAAATATGGAGGCGATGAACATGTAGAAGGACTCGTTGAAACTACCTCATTTCTTGATAGAGTTACCTCAGATCTTCAGCTCGCTGTAATGAAAATGAGAATGCAACCCTTACAGAAAGTTTTTGTAAAATTTCCAAGAATGGTGAGAGACCTTGCAAGGACTCTTGGAAAAGAGGTTGATCTTGAGATCATTGGTGAAGATACAGAAGTTGATAAATCAGTAATTGAAAACATCGGAGATCCTCTTGTCCATATCATAAGAAATTCAATAGACCATGGAATAGAATCACCTGAAGAGAGACTTTCCAAAGGTAAGCCACCTAAAGGCAAAATTGTCATAAATGCCTATCAAAAGGGAACTCAAATCGTCATAGATATTTCAGATGATGGTAAAGGAATAGATGTTGAAGCAGTAAGAGCAAAGGCAATTTCAAAAGGGCTTGTTACACTGGAAGAAGCTGAGAAAATGTCTGAAGAGGCGATAATAAATTTAATCTTTTTACCCGGTTTTTCTACAAAGGATGTTTCAACAGAGTTGAGTGGTAGAGGAGTTGGAATGGATGTTGTGAAGTCAAATGTGGCAAAACTCAATGGATATGTAGAGATATTTACAGAAAAAGATAAAGGAACCACTTTCAGGATAAGTCTACCTCTTACTCTAGCAATAATTCAGGCAATGATGGTTCAGGTTGGAGATGAAGTATATGCCATACCTCAGTCAATGATTGAAGAGACATTAAGAATAAATATCAATGACATAAAAGAAGTTACAGGGCAAAAGGTACTTACTATAAGAGATAGAGTTTTACCACTTTTCATTCTCAATGAAATTCTTGGAGTACCTAATAGCATTGAGTCTGATAGAAAATACATTCTTGTAGCAAGTGTTGGAGATAAGAGATTCTGTATATCTGTTGATTCTGTTTTAGGACAGGAAGAGATTGTGATAAAAACCATAAATGGTGTAGACTCTGAGGAGTGTGGAATAATGGGAGCTACAATCACAGGAGATGGTAAGGTTGTCTTAATTCTTGATCTTGCTATACTTTCAAGAAAAGTTTTAGCAATAAAATAAAGGAGAGAGAAATGAGACAGTATATTGGATTTATTCTTGGGAAAAATGAATACACAGTTCCTATTCTTAAGGTTCAGGAAATTATCAAACTCCCACAGATAACAAAAATGCCAGGAGTACCATATTATGTAGAGGGAGTAACAAATCTTCGTGGTAGAGTAATTCCGATTATTAATCTCAAAAGAATTCTCGGTATTCCAGAAGAAAACAATGCAGGAAAAGTAATTGTTATTTCCTCAGGAAAGATAACTTTCGGTGCATTAGTTGATGATATTACTGGAGTAATAAACATAGATGAAAAAACTATTGAACCTGCTGAGGAATTTATGCAACATGGACAGACCCAAATAGAAGGTGTTGCCCGACTAAATGATAGACTGCTTATACTGCTTGACACAAAAAAATTGATTCCTGCAGAAGATCAAAGCCTTTTTGAAGAAGAAATTGTTGAGGTTCATGATGAAGGAGAAAAGTTAGAAGTGATAAAAAAAATAAGTGGAATAGGTGGAGAAATGACAGTTACTGAAGTTATAGATCCAGTTAAGTTTTATGAACAAAAAGGTATAGGGAAGGACGATCCAAAATATATTTTGATTGAAGAAATAACCAATTTCATGAATGCTGTTTCACAAGGAGATTACGAGCAGGCAGATAAAATAATGAATAACATAATTCAAAAAAGTCAGAGTGATCTATTCAAAGAAGTTGGAAAAGTTGCAAGGAAACTTCATGACGCATTAAAAAGCTTTAGAGAAGTGCTTGATCCAAGATTAAAAGAAATAGCTACTGAACAAATGCCAAGAGCTGTTGATCAACTTCAGATGGTCATTGATAAAACAGAGGAAGCAGCCAATAAAACGATGGAAATCGTTGAGAAGTATATTTTAAAGATGGATGATCTGGCAAACCATATTAGAGGACTTCAAGGACCTCAAGAGAGTGTAGAATTTTTACGAGAATTTAAGAACTCTCTTGAAGATGATTTAACAGAGATTCTTACAACACAGTCCTTCCAGGACCTTACAGGACAGGTTCTTAAAAAGGTAATCAATCTCGTAGGAGATCTTGAAGTTGAGCTTGTCCGTCTTATAACTACATTTGGACTAAAGATTGAGGAAAAAGATATTGCTAAAAAAGAAATTGAGAAGGTTTCACAGGAAGATGTTGATGAACTTCTTAAAGAATTTGGTTTTTAGGGAGTTTTAACATGATTAAAGTTCTGGTTGTGGATGATTCTGCCTTTATGCGAAGAGCGATAACATCAATGCTACAGGAAGATCCTGAAATTAAAGTAATAGGAACAGCACGAGATGGGTTAGAAGCTGTTCAGATGGTTCAGGAACTAAAGCCTGATGTTGTCACGATGGATGTAGAGATGCCAAGAATGGATGGTATAACTGCATTAAAAGAAATAATGCAAAAGTGTCCGGTCCCTGTTATCATGGTCAGCTCTCTTACTACTGAAGGAGCAAAGGTGACTATTGAAGCACTTGAGCTTGGTGCAGTTGATTTTATACCTAAAAATCTTGCTGAACTTTCTGTAAATATAGTCAAAATTAAAGGAATGCTTATTGATAAAATTAAAACCATTGGTAAAAGAGGAATTGTAAAAAGAAAACCAGTTGTTAAACCTTCAGAACCAAAAATTGAAGTTCCCAAGATTGAAATGCCTAAAACAAGGGTAACAACAGAAAGAAAAGTCGGAATAGTCTCAATTGGTACATCAACAGGTGGACCAAAAGCTCTTCAGGAGATAATTCCGAAACTTCCAAAAGACTTTCCTGTGCCAGTAGTTATTGCCCAGCACATGCCACCTAATTTTACTAAACCCTTTGCAGAGAGACTTGACCAGCTGAGTCAGCTTTCAGTAAAAGAAGCTGAAGAAGGCGAACCTATAAAACCAGGTATTGTTTATATTGCTCCTGGAAGAGGTCATATGAGAATTAAAAGAAGAGGAATTGAAACTTATGTTTCCATATCAGAAGATAAAGAAGAATTCATTTATAGACCAAGTGTTGATGTTTTAATGATGTCTGTAGCTGAATGCTATCCAGGAAGAACACTCGGGGTAATACTAACAGGAATGGGTAATGATGGAGCAAAGGGTTGCAAAAAAATAAAAGAAACAGGTGGAAGAGTATTTGCACAAAATGAGGAAACCTGTGTAGTATATGGTATGCCAAGAGCAGTTGTGGAAGCTGGACTTGCTGACAAAGTAGTACCCCTTGAGGAAATGGCAGGTGAAATAATAAATGCAGTATAGGAGGTAGTTTTGCAGGAAGAGATTATTGAAAGAATAATTCTAAAAACAGTTGATATACCTTCTTTACCACCAATTGCCATGAAAGTCATGGGCCTTATTCAGGATGATTATGCATCTTTAAAGACCTTAGAGGATATAATTTCTCGTGATCAGGGATTTGCAACAAGACTTTTAAGAATAGCAAACTCTCCTTACTACGGTCGTGACCGAAAAATTGAAGATATTCCACAGGCAATCCTTCTAATTGGTTTTGAAACTCTTAAGTCACTTGTTATTGCCACATCACTGAAAGATTTGCACAGGAATTTTGGAGTTTTTGAACAGAGACTCTGGGAACATAGTCTTGGTGTAGCTCTCTGTTCAAGTTTACTTGCTATGGTAACTCGTCTGGCAACTTCCGATGAAGCTCTGGTATGTGGATTAATTCACGATGTTGGTAAAACAGTTATAAATAATGCCATGCCTGAGATGTATATGCAGATTTATGAAAAAATGTATGAAGAACATCGGCCGATAATAGAAATTGAGAATGAAGTACTTGGTTTTAACCACACAATTATTGGCAGTCTTATCGCAAAAAAATGGAAACTTCCTGAAAAATTGGAAGTAGTAATAACACATCATCATACCTATCCATATCCAGCCTATGAAGACCAGGCATTTGCTGATATATGTAATATTGTAAGAGTAGCAGACCAGATATGTCTTAATCTTGGAATAGGACTAAAAGAGCCTTTTGAGACTACAATAGATTATGAATCACTTGGTATGACAGAGGATAATATAACTGAGGTAGCGGGACTATTTAAGATAAAGTTTGAACAACAAAAAGAGTTTTTACTTGGCTGAATGAGTCCTGAAGATAAAATAGAACCTATGGGATATTACAGAGGTATAAGAGCAGTAAGGGAAGGTTCTGTTTTTGCAAAGTATAAATTAAGAAAAAAGATTAAAAAGAAAGAACAACAGTCTGAAGAAAAAACATCATCTAAAGAGTCTTCAGAACACCGAATAGATATAGAAGCATAAAATTCCATAAGGGAAAAAATTTCCTCCTCTGGTAAAGTTTAATTTCAAAGAAAGACAAAGAGTTTCAATAACGCTGCATTGGCATATTCATTGCTTGCTAACTTATAGGAGGCGTGAATGTATAAAGGAATCTACATATCAATGACTGGAATGGGCATGAGGCAGTATGAGCTTGATGCTGTAGCCAATAATCTTGCTAACATAAACACAACAGGATACAAAAGACAGCAGTTTGCAAGCAGACTTTATCCACTGCTTTCTGGAAGACCTTATGAGCCCAATGCTATTTATCAGGATGCAAGAGCTCAAACCTACTTTGGAACTCAGTACATTGATACATCGCAGGGTGCTTTAAAACAAACGCACAATCCCTTTGACCTTGCCATACAGGGAGAAGGGTTTTTTGCTGTGAGACAGGGAGATAAAATTCTATACACCCGTGAAGGTTCATTTACAAGAGACAGAGAAAACTTTCTTGTTACACAAACAGGATTGAAAGTTCTCGATGAAAACAATAATCCGGTTATAATTGATGGCACAAAGATAGAAATTGGACGGGATGGTAACATACTGGTTGATGGTAATACTGTTGGACGAATTAAGCTCGTAAAAATTAACAGAGTCATACATGTCGGCCACTCTTTATATGATGGAGTAGAAGAAGGCCAGGCAAATGGGCAGATTTTGCAGGGTTGGATAGAGTCTTCAAATGTAAATCCTATGAATGAAATGGTTCAGATGATTCAGGCTATAAGAAATTTTGATTTTACGCAGAGAGTAACTACAACTTTTGATCAGCTTGCACAGAGAGCTGTAAGTGAGATTGCAAGAATATAAAGGAGGTAAACCATGTTAAGGTCTCTTTTTACAGCATCAACAGGAATGTATGCCCAGCAGTTGAATTTAGATGTTATTTCTCATAATCTTGCAAATGTTAATACAACGGGATTTAAAAAAGGAAGAGCAGAGTTTCAGGATTTACTTTATCAAAACATTATCAATCCCGGTGCACCTTCAGATGATGGAACTCAATATCCCACAGGAATTCAGATTGGTCTTGGTGTAAGACCGGTTGCTGTGGCAAAGTTCTTTACTCCAGGAGACCTTATAAACACTGGCAATGACCTTGATTTAGCTATTGATGGAGATGGATTTTTTCAGGTAACTCTTCCTGATGGAACAATTGCCTACACAAGGGCAGGCAATTTCAGAATTGACAGAGATGGAAGAATTGTAACAAATGACGGATATCCAATTGAACCGGGAATTACTGTTCCAGCCGATGCTTTAAAAATAACAGTTGGAGCTGATGGAACTGTTACAGTACTACAGCCAGGAACAGTAGCGCCTGTTCAGATTGGAACAATTGAACTTGCAAGATTTATAAATCCAGGAGGACTTCAGGCAATTGGTAAAAATTTATTTATTGAGACAGATGCCTCAGGAGCTCCAACAACTGGAACACCCGGGACAGAGGGAAGAGGAAGAATTGTTCAGGGCTTTCTTGAAATGTCCAATGTAAATGTAGTTGAAGAGCTTGCAAATATGATAATTGCTCAGAGAGCTTTTGACATTAACTCAAAAGCAGTGCAGACCTCTGATGAGATGTTACAGACAGTAGTAGCACTTAAGAGGTAAAAGATGGGTAGAGTTTTAATTTTATTAATAGTTTTTATTTTAGTCTGGGTGAATTCGCCAATTTTTGCCTCTGACAATAGCCTTCTATATCAGCTTTTATCAAGGGAAATAAAAAAAATTTCATCAGACAGGGAAATTCAGATTGGGCAGATAAAATTTATAGGTTTTGAACCTCAGAGAAGTTGTATCCCAGAAAACTTAAAAATTCGGGAGATAAAAAGACCAAGCTCAGTAGAGTTTACTTTTATTTGTGCTGGCAGACAGTATAGAGCTCTGGCAAATTATGAGGTTTTAACTACAATTTATGTTACCCAAAGACCATTGAAAAGAGGGGAGTCGGTTAAAGAAGAGGATATTTTAGAAATCAAGAAACCTTTGAGTAGAATTCCTGTTGGAACCATTACAGATCGTAGCCTGATAATAGGAAAGGTAGCAAAGAGAAATCTTGCAAGAGGACTGATAATAAAGGAAGACTATCTTTATCCTGACACACCTGTTAAAAAAGGAAGTAAAGTAAATGTGATAGTGGATGCTGGACAGGTCACTATAATGACTGAGGGTGTCTTAAAATCTGACGCTGTAGTTGGTGGAAGTGCTCGTGTACAGTGTTTTCAAACTGGCAAGGAAATTGTAGGGAAATTAGAAGATAAAGACAGAGTGAGGGTGGAATTATGAAAAAAATACTTTTAGCAAGTCTCCTTATAATTTTTCTTGTATCATGTTCAGAACTCAAAGAGGTAAGAGATATTAAAAATGCTGGAATGCCGCCAAAATACTATCCAGAGCCTCCTCAAGCTCAGGAAGCAACTGAAGGTTCTTTATGGAGGAATAGGGCTTCTCTTTATGAAGATAAAAAGGCTCGCAGAGTAAATGACCTGGTTACAATTATAATAAATGAGTCAACTTCAGCTCAGAAAAAAGCATCCACCTCTGCATCAAGAGATTCTTCAACAAACTACGGACTTGACACATTTTTTGGAATGAATACTGATTTCAATATACAAAATCTTCCAATTATAAACGGATTTTATAAAGCAGGTAATGTTTTTTCTCCTTCAATTAAAGGTTCTGCGAAGAGTGATTTTAAGGGAGATGGAGACACAGCAAGAACTGGCAGAATTACAGGAACAATTACAGCAAAGGTTGTTGAAGTGTTGCCTAACGGCAACCTTGTCATAGAGTCCCGTAAGGAAATCATAGTTAACAACGAAAAAGAAATTCTTGTTTTAAGAGGTATCATAAGACCTGACGATATAAGTCAGAACAATACAATTCTAAGCCAGTATGTAGCAGATGCTCAGATATATCTTGTTGGTGAAGGAACACTTGGTGACAAACAGTCTCAGGGCTGGCTTGTAAGGTTTCTTGACAAAATCTGGCCCTTTTAGAGGAGGTAGAGTATGAATTTATTTCCATCCAGAATAAAGCTAATTGGAATGAAGAATTTTATTATTGTTTTCTTAAGTTTTTTGCTTATATCTACTTCCTATGCTGAAAGAATAAAGGACATAGCAAACTGGTCAGGTATAAGAGAAAATCAGCTTGTGGGATACGGTCTTGTTGTTGGTTTAAATGGAACAGGAGACAAAGATGGAACATATCTTTATCAGCCAATTGCCAACATGCTTAGCAGAATGGGAATTACAGTAAATGTAAAGGATTTGAAAGGTAAGGTTAAAAATGTTGCAGCCGTAATGGTTACAGCAAAGCTTCCTACAAATGTTAAGCCGGGTGCGAAGATTGATGTACAGGTTTCATCAATTGGTGATGCAAAGAGCCTTCAAGGTGGCACACTTCTTATGACACCTCTCACAGGTCCTGATGGAGAAGTGTACGCCTTAGCTCAAGGACCGATCTCAATAGGTGGGTTTATTGCTGCAGGACGGGCTGCTCAGGCTATAAAAAATCATCAAAATGTTGGATATATTCCTGAAGGAGCTATTGTAGAGAGAGCAGTTCCTGTTAATATGAATGCAAAGAGTGAACTTAACCTTCTTCTTCAGTTCCCAGATATAACTACCGCTAAAAACATTGCTGAGAAAATAAATGATACTTTTAAAGCCGGGATTGCAAAAGCTCTTGACCCAGGCACAATAGCAGTTACTGTTCCCTCAAACTATAGAGGAAATGTGATTGATTTTATGGCTGAAGTTGAAAAGATTGAAGTTTCCACTGATTTGCCAGCCCGTGTTGTCATAAACGAAAGAACAGGTACTGTTGTCATCGGTTCTCATGTAAAGATAACTCCTGTAGCCCTTGCACATGGTGGCTTAACAATTACAATTAAGGAGACTCCTGAAGTTGTTCAACCGCCTCCTTTAGCTCCAAGAGGAGCAGCGACAGAGACTGTTCCGAGAACTGAAGTAAAAGCTGAAGAAAAACAGGCATCTCTATTAGAAGTACAGGGTTCCACCGTAGGAGAACTTGTAAAAGCACTGAATGCACTTGGAGTAACACCCAAGGATTTAATATCCATACTTCAGGCACTTAAAACCTCAGGTGCATTAAAGGCAGATTTAGTCATAATGTGAGGTAACCATGATAAATAGAGTTAATACACAGATATTGATTGATGCTACAGAAAAAAAGGAACTTTCAAAAAAGATTGAAACTTTATTTCTTACGGAACTGCTAAAAGTTATGCTTGAGAATACATCTTTTTCTGAAGGGAAAACTACTTCAACCTATATGACAGCGATTATTCCTCAAATAGCAGAGATGATGGCTGAAAGAGAAATAGGAATTGGTAATTTCTTAACTGAGAATGCCAATTTTTTAAACACCATCTCAAAGAATCAAAAAATTGAGCTTAAGCCTCCTGTAGAAAATAAAGATAAAGAGATAAAACTTAATTGGACTGGAAAAATCTCTTTACCTGTATCAGGCAAAATAACTTCATCTTTTGGATTAAGAATCGATCCAATAGATGGAAAGCTGAGGCATCATAATGGGATAGATATAGCAGTTCCTGAGGGCACTCCAGTTAAACCGGCTTTATCCGGGAAAGTTATTTACTCTGGTTATAAAGGTGGATATGGAAAATGTGTTATAGTAGAGCATGATAATGGAATCCAGACCATCTATGCCCATAATTCGAAAAATCTTGTTAAAGCTGGTGATACTGTTACTCCAGAGAGTGTCATTGCTCTTTCCGGTTCAACAGGAAGAACAACCGGTCCACATCTTCACTTCGAAGTTCGCAAAAATGGTGTAGCTGTGAATCCTGTTGCTATGTTAAATAATTATGATAAATCGCCGATTTTATAAAAAAAGTATTTGAACCTTGAACTTTGAATCTTGAATCGCCGTAAGGCGGTTGAACTTTGAATCACCCGTAAGGGTGGAGGAGGTGTTTCAAATGATAGGCGGACCAATAAGAATAGACGGCATAGCACCAAATACTCAGATTGCACCAGAGAAATCTCAAGGAAAGGCTCCAGAAAGGAGTGAAGAGGTCCTTACAAAAGACCAGGTAACAGTATCAGAGGCTGCAAAAAATATAGCAAGACTCATGGTTGAAGTAAGCAATATCCCTGATATCAGAGCAGATAAAGTGGAAGAGCTTAAAAATGCGATTAATTCAGGCACCTATGAAGTCAGAGGAAGTGAGATAGCAGGTAAGATAATCAAGGAGGCTTTAATTGACAGGCTGGCATGATGAGCTTGTAAAAATTCTTGAAGAGGAAGAAAAGCTTTTGAAAGCTCTATACGACACTGTTTCAAAAGAGAGGGATGCTATTGTGAGTTTAGATTCTCAGGAACTTGAAAGGATTCTCATAGAGAAACAGGAAATTTTGACAAAGCTTTCTTTGTGGGAAAAGGAAAGAGAAAAACTCCTTGAAAAACACAATCTCAAAGGAACAGGTCTTGAAAAGATTATAGAGTCAGCTGATAAAAACTCTGAAAATACTCTAAGACTTAGAGAACTTTATAAAACAATGAAAACAATGCTCACAGCAATTGCAGAGATACAGAGAATAAATGAACAGCTTATTGATCGCTCAATAATTCATATTGGAACAGCAATAAAATTTCTTGAAACCTTTGGTATTAATGCCAAGCAGAGCCTTTCAAAGGAGGCATAGATGGCACTGACTGCACTTTTTGATATTGGTAAAACAGGCGTTCTAACATACCAGAAAGCTCTTGAAGTTGTCTCTCACAATATATCAAATGCAGCTACAGAGGGTTATACAAGGCAGGATGTAATTTTTCAAAATATGCCATCAGGTACGATAAGTGCCCGTGGAGTTTCAGGTAGAGGAGTAAAGCTTGCTGATATTCGTAGAATGTATGACTCTTTCATAGAACTTCAGCTAAAAACAGAAAGCTCACGGAATTCCTACTGGGATGTAATTCAAAAGGGTATGCTTAGACTTGAAAGTATATTTAATGATGCCTCTGATGTAGCATTCAGCAATGCAATAAATGATTTTTTTAATGCATGGCAGGAATTAAGTCAAAATCCTAACGGTACGGCAGAGCGCTCTTTGCTTCTTGACAAGGCAAATTATCTTGTTCAGAGAATTCAGGTATCCTATAGATCTTTGCTTGATGAAAGATACGAAATATTTCAGGACAGTCAAAACCTTGTTAATGAAATAAATAGATATATTGACCAGATAAATGAGCTTAATGAAAAGATTGCTGCAAGCCCCGGTTCTCTTGATGCTAAAGATCAGAGAGAAAATCTTGTAAAAAAACTCAATGACATTGTTCAGATTACCTATTTTGAAGACAATGCTGGCAGATACTCTATCTTACTTGGTGGAATGCCATTGGTTGATGGTGGAAGAGTTTATCACATGAGCTTGGGACTGGATGCCAATCAGAATATGCAATTTAGACTTGAGACACCCTCTGGATACATTGATGCAACTGAGTTAATTCAGGGAGGAAAACTTAAAGCTGAGATCGATTTAAGGGACAGTGTGATTCCTGAATATATGAATAGGATGAATATGCTTGTATTTGATCTTGCAGAAGCGGTAAATGCTCAACACAGAAAGGGATATGGACTTGATGGAAGTTCAGGGAATAACTTTTTTAATCAGATTTATGATTTAAATTTAACAGTAGGTTCATTTGATGATATTATCTTTAAGATAAATAACACCAATACAAACACATATGATCAATACCAAATTCAATTTGATGGAACTAACTGGACAGTTACAGATAACACAACAAGTTCTTCTGTTACTCCTACTGTAACTACATGGACAGAGGGAACAGACACATACTATAAGTTAAGCTTTAATGATGTGGAAGTTACAATAAAAAATCCTTCGAACAGTCTTGATTTCAACTTTCAAATAAAGCATCATACTGCGCTATTTTTTGATGTGGCGATATCAGATACAAACAGAATCGCTGCTGCCGGTAATGATCCTACGGGTTCTACTTCCGGTCCTATGGACAACACAAATGCAAGGGCAATATATGGACTGCTTGATAAAACTATAGTGGGCAACTACAGACCAATAGATTTTTACAGAGCCATTGTTTCAGAAGTTGGAGTTTACTCTGCAAGTGCTCAAACTCAAAAAAGCTTTCAAGAAGCTCTGGTTCAGGAAATGGAAAAGAGAAGACAGGATATTTCAGGCGTGAGCCTCGATGAGGAAGCTGTAAATCTTGTTAAATATCAGAAGATGTACGAAGCTTCGGCAAGGGTGATAAGAGTTGCCGATGAAATACTTGCAACACTTTTTGAAATGGTGAGGTAAACAATGAAAGTCACATCAAGCTTTTTTTACAAAACATTTTTGAATGACCTAAACAAACAAATTGAAGGCATGTTTAAAGCTCAAAGACAGCTTGCAACAGGAAAGAGAATTCTATCACCGGGTGATGACCCTGTTGCCATATCAAGAATTGTGAAATATAATTCAGAAATTTCCGCTCTCGATGAGTATAAGAGAGTGATGGATACAGCAAAAAACTATAACTCTGCAATTGAGACTGCAATTAATGACCTTAAAAATATGGTTATAAAAGCAAAACAGTATGCAGTGCAGGGCTCAACTGACACTCTTTCAGCAACAGACAGACTGGCTCTGGCTCGAGAAGTTGATACCTTAATTCAGCGTAGTATTGAAACAATTAATACAAAAGTAGCAGGAAGGTATATATTTGCCGGATATAGAGCCGATACAGCTCCTGTAAACACAACAACCGGTTTATACGAATCTGACACAAACCTTCAATATCTTGATATAAGTTTTTTCCTTGATGTTGCAGTAAATCTTCCAGCTACAGAATTCTTTACATATCAGATTTCTCCTACCGATCCTAATAGAAGCATTAAGGTTTTAACACCTTACAACTATAATTTTACTACAGACCCAAATGCTCCTTACGATGCAGACCCTCTCGGAGCTTTGCTTATGCCAAAGCCTCAATCAGGAGCAATAACTGATCCAGCTACAGCTTTTACAATTAATGGAGGGACTCTTACAATCAAGTTTGCCGATAATCAGGCTGTAACTGTTAATGTTTCAGCTAATGCTTCTTTGAACGATATCAGAGATGCAATAAACAATGATCCACAGGCTTCCAAATATGTTAAAGCATGGGTTGTAAATACAGGAACATCAATCTCTCCCGATTACCGTCTTGTAATTGGAAGTGTTCCCAATGGAAAGTCTGATATGATAAGAATTGATGTAACCACGACAGATGCTTCAGCTACAGGACTTAACCTTTTAGCCTACAATCCCGAATCTGGCAATGTCTCAATGAGTTTTCAGGAAAACATAAATGGATATAACTACATCACAGACCCTAATGACCCAAATTATTACAGCTTTAACAATAATTATCTCAATGAAAACTACTATTTACGGGCATTTCATTTTCTCAAAGTAGCTCTTGAGAACAATGATCAGGGAAGAATTCAGAAAGCCGTTGATTATATGGATAAAATTGCAGATAAGCTTTTCAAACAACAATCTCTTATCGGAGCAAGGCTTAATAAAATTGAGAGTATTTCTGACTACAACCTTGAGTTGGAAACAAATACAAAGCAGTCCCTCTCAAATGATCGTGATATTGATGCCATTCAGGTAATATCAGAGCTCAATCAGAGAATGACGGTGCTGCAGGCAATGAGGATTACTATGACAGACTTTTTCCGCAGCAATCTTTTTGATTTCCTGAGATAAGGAGATTTTCTGTTGTTAGTCCTTACAAGGAAAACAGGTCAGTCAATTAGAATAGGTGATGACATTATTGTTAAGATTATAGATGTTGATGGCTCGCAGGTAAAAATTGGCATTGAAGCACCTAAGGGTGTTCTTATATTCAGGGAAGAGCTTTATGAAAAAATTAAGGAGAGTAACATAGAAGCATTAAAGGCTTCAAAAGAATTAAGACCGGAGGATTTGATAAAGTGATAAAGATTCAAAGTTCAAGATTCGGTGAACTTGAGATTGATGAAAATGAAATAATTAATTTTCCCTGCGGAATTCCCGGGATTCCCTTTGAAAAATTCATACTGAGAGATCTCATAGAACCTGTAAAGTGGCTTATTGCTGTAGATGATCCTGATGTAGCAATGCTTGTTGTGCCTCCATTTAAGTTTTTCCCCACCTATGGTTTTGAACTGAGCGATGAGATTTCATCAATACTTGAAGCAGAGAAGGAAGAGGACATAGAAGTTTATGTGGCTCTGCTTAAATATAATGACGGAGTTGCGGCAAACCTTAAATCTCCTTTTATTATAAATAAAAACAAAAAAATTGGTGTTCAGATTCTTCTTGAAGATGAAAAATATAGCTTTAAGGAGCCAATTAAAAAATGAAAGTCTGGAAGGCAAAAACAAAGTTTGATTTGAGCTTCAATGGTTACGAATTTAAAATCAAACCAGGGGATAAGTACCTCTTTGCCGATGATGTATTCAATCTTCTTCCTGAACAGGTAAAATCAGCCTTTGAGCAGGCTCACAGCTTTCTACCCCCTTTTTATAAGGGTGAAAATCTAAACGGTAAAACTCTGCTTGTGATAGCTCAGGCTGCTATTGGTGATGCTTTATGTATGACTCCTGCTTTAAGAGAGATTAAAAAGAAGTATCCCAATATGACACTTAATGTAACGATTTCAGGTAGAGCAAAGCCTGTTCTGGAAGGATTACCCTATATTGACAATCTCCTTCCAATGCCTGTTCCATTCAAAGAAGTATCAAGAGCTGATTACATAGTTAAAGTTGTTGAGATGGTTAACACACCTCAGTTTGACAATCTGAGCCTCATTGATTACTATCTGTGGAAGCTTTACATTTACAGGGCAGAAAGGGAAACACCTGATGTTTTGATTGACGAGAAAGTTTTAGCTGAGATGAAAGAGCGATTTGACAAAATAAGGGAAGTTTCAGGTGGAAAGAAAGTTTTACTATTCCATTATCTTGCCTCATCTGTTCACAGAACAATTCCACCGAGACTTTTAAAAGAAATAGAGGATCTCATATGGGATGAATATGTTCCAGTAATATGCTCTTTACCAGAGGAAGATATTACAGTTGAGACAGCACTTGATGTTTACGGAATAAGAGCAGCTAATCTTTCAGTTTTCATGAATGATATAAGATATCTCATTGCCTCTGTAGCTCTTTCTGATGCAGTTATTACAGCAGATACAGCAACCCTTCATATTGCTGCAGGGCTTGATAAGCCAACTGTGCTTGTATCAGGACCTATTGATGCCGAATTAAGAGCATCAAACTATCCAACAGTTATTGCAGTCACTCCAAACTACACAGGACAGACCTGTGTTTCTCCATGCAAGATACATGCAACAACAGAGCCCTGCATAGAAGCACAGGTGAAAAGACAGTTTTACAGCCCCTGCATTGAGAGTATTCCACCAAAGGTTATATATTTAGCCCTTAAAGATGCTGAGTTACTTACTCAAAAAGAATTTGAAACTCCTGAAAAATGCATTGTCTGCGAGTTTAATGGTAATATCCCACTTTTTGAAGTAATTAATGGTGCAAGAATTTTTGAATGCCCCTCCTGTGGTTTGCAGTTTACCTACCCCATGAAGGTTATGGATTATGATAGAGCTTATAGAAAAGAACATGAAGACCTTTTAAGCTTTACAAACATACCTTGTGAATCCTTTCTTCAAGTTGAGGATGAGCCAATAGAGATAGAAAAATGGAGTAGGCTACCCAGATTCAATGTATTAATTCCGATTTTACAGCATCTACCAAAGGGGAATCTCCTTGATGTTGGCTGCTCAACAGAATTTTTTCTCCTCATTGCAAGGAAAATGGGATTTGAAACCTACGGAATGGAAGTTTCAGAGAAAGCAGTAAGCATTGCAAGGGATAAATACAAACTTAATGTTGCCAGAGCTCTCACCTTTGATGAACTTCCTCAGGAGTTTAAAAAGCCATATAAAGTTATCACAGCCTTTGAAGTTCTTGAACATGTCCATGAACCCGGGAGATTTTTAAAAGATATTTATTCATTTCTTGATGAAGATGGCATTTTTATTATGAGCTGTCCACCATTTTATAAATTTGAAAACATAGCAAGAGGATACAGAAAATATAAATGGTGGTATGGTGATTATCCACCCAATCATGTAACAAGATGGAAACCATGGACACTTCATTATGCCCTGAAAAAAGCTGGATTTGGCGAAGTACATGTTTTTACAGAGCCTCTTTTGCCAGCAACTGTCTTTGAAGGAGTGGTACCTCTCAGCTTTCAGCTTAAAACACCTGATGAAAAGGTCATAACCATTGATAGTAAAACAACCAGGACGATAGTTTCTGAAACTTTAAAGCCTCTTTATCTCAATTCAAGAATTCTTGGAAATTTTCAGTATGCCATTGCAGTAAAGGGCAAAAATACAATCAATTTTGAGCAACTTATAAGAAAAGCTATAAAATTTTCAGCAGTTGAAATAATATGGGGTATGTGATAAAATTATTCACTTTGAAAATCTCAAGAGGGAGAGGTATTTATGCATTTTGACCCAACCATAT
Source organism: Thermodesulfovibrio aggregans (assembly GCF_001514535.1). NCBI lineage: Bacteria > Pseudomonadati > Nitrospirota > Thermodesulfovibrionia > Thermodesulfovibrionales > Thermodesulfovibrionaceae > Thermodesulfovibrio > Thermodesulfovibrio aggregans. The sequence goes on from NZ_BCNO01000001.1 coordinate 435,332, forward strand.
TTTTCTGGATTTTTCTCATAATAATAGCAATTCAGCCAGTTATAAGACAAAAACTTCTTGAAAATGCCCGAATTAAGCTTATTGCAGAAATTGAGAAACAACGAGGCAGCCGTGTTATACTTCTTGTTCACAGGCAGGAAACAATGAGCTTTCTCGGATTTCCTATTATGAGATATATTGATATTCATGATTCAGAAGAAGTCTTAAGGGCAATTCATTTAACTGATGATGATATGCCAATTGACCTTGTGGTGCATACACCAGGTGGTCTTGCAATAGCTGCAACACAGATTGCAAGAGCCCTTTCAAAGCACAAGGGAAAAGTCACTGTATTTGTCCCCCATTATGCCATGTCAGGAGGCACTCTTATTGCTCTTTCCGCAGATGAAATTGTGATGTGTGAACATGCAGTACTTGGTCCACTTGACCCACAGATCGCCGGACAACCGGCTGTGTCTGTTTTAAGTGTTGTTCAGAAAAAACCGCTTGAAGAGATAGATGATAGTACTCTAATATTAGCTGATCAGGCTGAAAAGGCAATAAAACAGATGAAAGAGACAATAGTAGAAATTATGTCTCGCAGTCATTCTGAAGATAAAGCAAGAGAGATTGCAGAAAAACTTGTCTCTGGAAAATGGACTCATGATTATCCTATAAGTGCAGAAGAGGCAAGACAATTGGGACTTCCGGTATCAACAGAAATGCCAAAGGAGATAATGTTCCTCATGAACCTCTATCCTCAGCCTGTGAGACAGTCTGTTGAGTATATTCCTGTACGAAGAAGCAGTAAAGTCTAAATTACCTTTTCCAGAAGGCAGGAGTTAAAACTATAAGAACCGTATAATACTCAAGCCTTCCTGCAAGCATACAGAAAATGAGAATCCATTTACCAGGAGCAGGAATAGAGGAATAGTTACTGGCCGGTCCTGCTTCACCAAGTGCCGGTCCAACATTATTCATTGAGGAAATAACAGTTGAGAAAGAAGTTATCAAATCCAGTCCTGTAGCTGTCATTGCAATACTTGCCAGGGCACAAACAAATATGGCAAGAAAAACAAAGCCCCATATACTTCCAAGAAGTTCTTTGTTTAGAAACTTATCATCCAGTTTTAACGATAAAACAGCTTTGGGATGGACAAGCTGATAGAATTCTCTTGATATCTGCTTAATCATTAGATATACCCTTACCTGTTTTAGTCCTCCTGCTGTTGAACCTATCATGCCTCCGAAAAACATTATTATCAACAAAGTCAGCTGAGAAAAAGAACTCCATTTTAGATAATCCGCAGTGGCATACCCTGTGGTTGTCATTATTGAGATTACCTGAAAGATTGAATATCTAAAGCTTTCTGAAAGAGAAGGATAATATGGAATCAGGTCAATGGTCAGTAAACAAATAGTAACAAGAATAACCGAGAAATAAAATTTGAACTCTGCATTTTTGAGCAACCTTTTATAATTACCTTTCAAGAGATAAAAGTATAAAGCAAAGTTTATTCCTCCAAGAAACATTCCAAAGCATGATATGTATTCGAGAGCAGGGTTTTTAAAGTGGGCAATGCTTGCATTTTTTGTTGAAAATCCACCAGTTGATATAGTTGTAAAGGCGTGGCAGAATGCATCATAAAGATCCATTCCTGCAATGTAATAGAGAAAAATGATAATTCCCGTAATTCCAATATAGATAATCCATAGAGCCTTTGCTGTATCAATAATTCTTGGTCTTAATTTATCAACACTTATCTCAGGAACTTCCGCTTTAAATAGCTGCATTCCGCCTATTCCCATAATAGGTAAAACAGCCAAAACAAAGACTATAATTCCCATACCTCCTATCCACTGGGTCATGCTTCTCCAGAAAAGAAGCCCTGCTGGAAGACTCTCAACATCTACAAAGATACTTGAGCCAGTTGTTGTAAAGCCTGACATGGATTCAAAAAAAGCATCTGTAAAGGAGTTTACAGAGCCTGTAAAGATATAGGGAAGACAACCAAAAAAAGCCACAGTTATCCATGTAAGAGTTACTGTCATAAAAGCTTCTCTATACATCAACTCTTCATGTCTGTATTGTTTTGTTAGGGTAATCATAACAGTGCCGCAAAAGAAAGTTATAAAACATGATAGTGCTAAGGCTAATGTGTCTTGAGAGTGATTAATGATTGAGACCAGAATGGGTATTGTCATAAAAATTGAAAGAATAACAAGGATTATGCCGATGATATTTATTACAGTTTTAAAGTTCATATGAGGAGTTTTTCAATTTCTTTTATAGAGTCTTTTAGTGTGAAGATAATTAGCTTATCTCCTTGCTTAATGTAATCTTCTCCTGTAGGAATTATAATACGGTCATCTCTTATTATAGCTCCAAGTATTGAATTTTTTGGGAAAGCTTTGTCTTTAAGTGTTACACCAATCAGGGAAGAGTTCTTATTAACCAGAACTTCCATTATTTCAGCCTTATTTTCAGCAATTGCAGTAAGAGACAACACTTCTCCTCTTCTTACATATCTGAGAATAATGCTCGCTGTAATCAATCTTGGGCTTAAAACAGACTGAATTCCTAAATTGTGCGCAAGGGGCACATAGTCTGTTCTATTTACAAGAGCTATGACTTTTTTTACCCCCAGTTTTTTTGCAAGCAAAGATGCCATGATATTGAGTTCATCATTATTTGAACAGGCAATGTATAAATCCATGTTGTTTATATTTTCCTCTATCAAGAGCTGTTTATCTGCTCCATCTCCATGAAGAATTAATGATTTACCCAGATGTTTGCTTAAAAACTTACATCTTTCAGCATCTTTTTCTATAATTTTTATATCTGCTTTATTTTCTAGTTTGCTTGCTATATAATATCCTATTCTACCTCCTCCAAGAATCATAATTTTTTTCACAGGACTGACAGGCACTCCAAGATTTTGAGCAGTCTCAAAAATCTCTTCTTTTCTTACTGGTATGTAAACTATGTCTCCTTCATTCAGAATATCATCTCCAGAGGGAACTATCACATTTTCATCTCTTTCAATGATTCCAACAATAAAGTCTTTTTTTAGCAGTAGTTTGATTGCCTTCAGTTTCTTCCCTGTAACCGGGCTATTTTGAGGAATTTTAAATCCTATAACTTTTATTTTTCCCTGCTCAAATTCTATTATTTCACTGGCAAAAGGACTCTCAACAAGTCTTGTAACTGCTTCTGCTGCTTCAAGCTCAGGATTAATCGCAGGGTCAATGTCAAGGTTTGCCTCTCCAAGTATTTCTTTGTTAAAAAAGTAATCAGGATTTCTTATTCTTGCTATTTTTCGTTTTATATTAAACATTGCCTTACCGATAAGGCAGGCAATCATGTTAGTTTCATCACTGTTTGTTACTGCCAGAAGCAGATCTGCCTTATCTGCACCTGCTTCCTTAAATGCTGAAGGATCACTTCCCTCTGCTTCAATGGTTGCAATATCAAGTTCTTCAGAAATTCTTCTGAGCTTACTTCCATCTCTGTCAATAATTACAACATCCACACCTTCATAGGTGAGAAACTTTGCAATCTGATATCCAACTTCTCCAGCACCAACAATTATTACTCTCATTGTTATCCCTTAAGAATTAGTGAAAAAATTATAGCATTAATAAATAAAAATGGGCAATTGAAAGGAAAATTTTTAGTCCTTTGCAAAAATCCTTCCATCTTTTAAATAAAGCAAAAAATCACCTACTCTCATTGCTGAATCTTTATCGTGGGTGGCAATAATTATGATTGAACTGAGTTTTTGTTTCAACTGAATTAATATATTTTCTATTATTTCTGTGTTTTCCTGATCCACCGAAGCAGTCGGTTCATCAAGAAATAGAAAATCCGGTTGTAAAACAATCGCTCTTGCAATTCCCATTCTTTTTGCTTCTCCACTTGAAAGAGTGAGGGCATTCTGGTTCTTTTTGTGAAGTAATCCAACAAAATCAAGAGCTTTTTCAACCCGTTCCTTTATTTCCTCACTACTCATGCCTCTTACTTTTAATCCGTAGGCAACATTTTTAAAAACTGTTGTATTGAAAACTCCAATGTCTGGTAAAAGTAGTGTAATCCTTCTTCTTAGATTTAAATTATTCTCGGCAGTTTCCCCGTATTCGTAATAAATAACCTCACCCATATCAGGGTTTTCTAAGAGCGCACAAATTCTTAAAAGAGTTGATTTTCCTGAACCATTTGGTCCCATTAAAACATATACTCCGCTTTTTTCAAATGAAAAGGAACAACCTTCAAGCACCACCTTGCCATTGTAAGATTTATGAATATTTGAAACAGTAAGGCTTAAAGCCATTGAATAGACTCCTTCGTTCCCTTTTTTTGAATTGAAAATAAAATAATATTTATTGCAAAAGAAATTGTAAGAAGTATAATTCCCAGTGCCATTGCAAGCTCAAAGTTACCTTTGTCTGTTTCAAGCGCTATAGTTGTTGTCATTACCCGTGTATATCCTGCAATGTTACCTCCTACAATAAGTATTGCTCCAACTTCTGCCATCACCCTTCCAAATGCTGCGCAGACACCTGCCATTATTCCATATCTTGCTTCTCTTACCATTGTAAGCGTTATCTGAAATGGAGTAGCTCCAAGAGTTTTTGCTGCGAGTTTCACTGAAGGATCAATCTTAATCAGTGCTGAATGACTGAGTCCTGCAACAATTGGAAAGGCAAGAATGCTCTGGGCAATAATCATTGCAGAGGGAGTATAAAGCAGGCTTAAAAAACCAAGTGGTCCGCTACGGGATAGCATTAGATAAAGAAACAATCCAACAACAACTGGAGGAAGTCCCATAAAAGTGTTAATCAGTGTTATGAGAGTGTTTCTGCCAAAAAAATTTTTTAATCCAAGCAAAGCACCTACAGGAATGCCAAGCAGAGTTGCTATTGCCAGAGCTGTGCCTGAAACCTTGAGAGACAAAAGGATTATCTCTACCAGTTCTCTGTCAAGATGCAGAATAAGATAAAATGCCTGTTTAAAAGCTTCAAAAATAAAGTTCATTTTGCATTCGGAATAAACAGTTGATTTCCAGACTTATCCTTAAAAGAGGCTATAGCTGCCTGTCCTTCTTTTGAAATTATCCAGTTTATAAACTGCATGGCTTCTTTATATTTTACATGTTTGTGCTTTTGAGGATTTACTGCCATTACACCGTATTGGTTAAAGAGAACAGGGTCTCCTTCAAAAAGTATTGCCAGATCAAGCTTGTCTCTTATTGCAAACCATGTTCCTCTATCAGTAAGTGTGTATGCCTGTTTTTCATTGGCAATTCTTAAAGTCTTTTCCATTCCCTGTCCTGCTTCAAGATACCACTTTTGCCCTTTAGGATTAATCCCTGCTATCTGCCATATCTGTAGTTCCTTCACATGAGTTCCTGATTTATCACCTCTTGAAATGAAAAGACTCTGAGATAAAGCAATTCTTTTAAACGCATCCTGGGCTTTTTTAAGACCCTTTATCCCTGCCGGATCATTTTTGGGACCGACAATAATAAAATCATTATAGCAGACATCGTGCCTGTTTATAAAGTAACCCTGTTTTACAGCCTCAAGTTCAAGTTCCTTTGCATGTACAAAGACAGCATCCGCATCCCCTCTTTTACCCATCTCAATTGCTGCACCTGTTCCCCTTGCAACGACCTTAACCTTGATGCCTGTTTTTTTCTCAAAAATCGGTAAAATGTAATTGAGTAAACCAGAATTTTCAACAGAAGTGGTGGTAGCAAGAACAATTTCCTTTTCCTGAGCCATTGCAGCAGTTGCGAAAATCAACAATAACAATGAAATTAAAAAAGTTTTCATTCTGTCTCCTCCTTTTAAGTTTAAGCAGGCATTTTATCTTATTCTGCATATTTCTTTGCATAATTTAAATCATTATAGAAGGCTTCTCCATACTGAGCTTTACCAAAACTTCTTATAGTCTCCTGCCCTCTTTCAGAAGTAAGAAATTCTATAAATTTTTCAGCTTCAGGCTTACAGAACTTAGAACACAAGGCATGGTATACATTTACAAGAAATTTGTCTCCTTTGAAAAGAACTTTTAAATTGGGTAAATCTTTTTTCATCATAATCCAAGTGCTGCTATCAGTCATAAAATAAGCTTTTTCGTCATTAGCCTTTTTTAAGCTTGCCGCCATAAAATCTTTTGTAACAATATACCATTTATCTTTTGAAGGATCTGGTAGATAACCTGCTTTTTTCCATATTTCCATTTCTTTTTTATGAGTGCCTGAGTTGTCACCTCTTGAAATAAACTTAGATTTTGTTTCTTTGATACGATTGTAAACATCTACAACATTTTTAGCTTCAGCAATTTTTGCCGGATCATTTTTTGGACCGACAATATAAAATTCATTAGAACCAATAAGTGTTCGTTTCGTAGCCCAACCTTCTGTAACAGCTTTTTTTTCAGCATCTGGGGCATGAACCATAACTAAATCAACTAGATTTTCTTTTAACAACTTTAAAGATTCTCCTGTCCCAGCTTTTATCCAGCACACCTTCACAGGTTTTTCTTTATTGAATTCTTCAATTAATACCTTTAAAAGACCAAGTTCACCAGGACTTCCTGTAGCAATTGCAATTTCGGTTTCACCCTTTCCGTAAACTTCTGTACAATTTTTTTCTGCATATACATAAGCTTTTGCTAAAATAAAAAACAGGCAAATAAAAAAAGAAACAATACCTAATACTTTCCCATTTTTCGAAAGAAGGCTTAATTTAACCTTTTTCATCTTCTCTCCTCCTTGTATTTAATTAAATATAACGATGCTCATAAAAAATTAAATTTTAAAATTTTTGATCTCCTCAGAAAGAAATTTTTTGAAATCCTCATGAATCCTCCAGAACTGCTCAATTGCTTTTTCAGCAGTCTCTGTAATTTTTGTTCCACCACCGCTCTTACCTCCAACCTGTGTTTCAACAAAAGGCTTTCCAGCCTGTCTGTTCATGGAATTGATAAGTCTCCATGCCTGTCTGTATGACATGTTAAGAGCTTTAGCAGCCTTTGAAATTGAGCCATGCTGTTTGATTTTCTCAAGTAAAGCAATCCTTCCATAGCCAAGAAAAGTTCCCTCACCACCTTCAATCCATATTTTACCTTTAAGTTCATAGTCTCCATGTTTTCCACTTCCTGTTACACAGAATTGATGCGGGTTTTTCAAAGGCTTTCTTCCCCTTTTTTTCATAGTATGGAAATATACAATAAAATATAACGAAATGTCAACAAAAATCATGTATAAAAATTTTTCTTGACAAATGATAATGATTTTCATTAATATAAAATTATAATAAAATTTTGGGAGGTGATTAGTATGCCATGGGGAGACAGAACCGGACCTTTAGGACAGGGTCCAAGAACAGGTAGAGGATTGGGATTTTGTAGCGGTTTTGCAACTCCAGGATATATGAATCCTGCACCAGGGAGAGGGTTTGGAAGAGGCAGAGGATGGAGGTGCTTTGGATGGTTTGGAGGTTTCGGAAGAGGATTTAGATTTAGATGGTTCTGGAGAGCTCCTTTTTTCGGAGGAATTTCTTCAAGAGAGGAGGTGGATTTACTCAGACAAGAGGCAGAAATACTTAGAAGTGAACTTGAAGCAGTGCAGAAGCGTCTGAGCGAACTTGAAAAAGGTGAAGCAAGGTAAACCGGAGGCTTTGCCTCCGGTTAAATTTTCAGGAGGTATAGAAAATGAAGAAAATTGTAATTTTAGCATGTAAGATGATTAGAGAACAAAATCTGTGTCCCGGGGATGCAAAATGTCTTGTTGCTTTTATGCGCAAAGAAGGAGAGTTTGAGCGTTATAAAAATGAAGATGCTGCAATTGTTGGAATTATGGACTGTGGTGGCTGTGAAGGAAATAAAACACGAGCAATATGTAGCCTTCTTCTTTTAAAAACTCAACTTTCTGCATTAAAAGAAAATGTTGATGTTCTTCACATTGGAACCTGTATAATTAAGTTCTGTCCGAGAAAAGATGATATCATCGCAGCAGTAAAAGAAAAGGCTGGAGTTGAAGTTATTGAAGGAACCCATAAATACGCACCAGCAACAATTTTTGGCAATTAGGAGGTTTAAAATGAGAGTAGCAATAGCAACAGACGGAGGGTTTGTAGCTCAGCACTTTGGGAGATGTCCAGGTTTTACAATATTTGAGATTGAAGATGGGAAGATTATCAATAAAAGCTTTGTTGAAAATCCAGGTTACAAAGCACATCAGCCCGGTCAGGTTCCAATGTTTTTAAGAAATCAAAATGTCAATTGCGTTATCGCAGGTGGAATGGGACCAAATGCTGTAATGAATCTTCAAGCATCCGGAATACAGGTTTTGGTCGGAATTACAGGAAAAGTTGAAGAAGTAATTGATAAATTGATCAGTGGCACATTAACTGGTGGTGAAAGTCTGTGTGAACATGGTGAGCATGAATGTAAACATTAAAAGGAGGAAAAATAGTGAAAATTTGTGTTACTTCACAGGACAAAGATTTAAACTCAGAGATTGACCCAAGATTCGGCCGTTGTAAGTATTTTATTTTTCTTGATACTGATACAATGCAGTATGAAGCAGTTGAAAATCCTTGGAGGGATGCTCAGCAGGGAGCAGGCACACAGGCAGGGCAGTTTGTGGCTTCAAAAGGAGTTAAGGCTCTAATAACTGGAAAAATTGGACCCGGTGCGGAGCGGATTATAAAAGCAGCGGGAATAAAAGTTTTTGAAGCTCATGGTAAAATAAAAGATACAGTAAATAAACTTCAGGAGGGAGTTAAATGACAGATAAAAAAGAAAGCTGCCAGTGCGATGAAAGACAGGCGATTAAAAAAGAAATTGCTTTAAAAGCAACTGTTTCTGCAATTAAGAAAAAAATTCTTGTTCTTTCTGGAAAAGGCGGAGTAGGTAAAAGTACTGTTTCCACTAATCTTGCTGTTGGATTATCTCAAAAGGGATATCATGTTGGACTCCTTGATATTGACATTCATGGACCTAATATTCCCAATATGCTTGGACTTGAGGGATTCCCTCCGATGATAACTGATATGGGAGTTTTTCCAATAAAGATGTATGATAATTTGCACGTTATTTCCATTGGATTTTTCCTTGAAGGGAAGGATACTCCTATTGTGTGGCGTGGACCTTTAAAACATAGAATGATTGAACAATTCCTAAGCGATGTTCGGTGGGGGGAGCTTGATTATTTAGTTGTTGATTCACCTCCAGGAACAGGAGATGAGATAATATCAATTGTTCAGCTTCTTGATAAGGTTGATGGAGCAGTGATTGTTGCCACACCACAGGATGTTGCACTGGCTGATGTTCGCAGGAGTATTAGATTTTGTATTGAAGGCTCAATCCCTGTGCTTGGAATAGTTGAAAACATGAGCGGCTTTGTATGTCCCCATTGCGGAAATACTGTTGAAATATTTAAAACAGGTGGAGCTGAAAGACTTGCACAGGAATATAAAGTTCCCTTCCTCGGCAAAATTCCCATTGATCCAAAAATTGTTCAGGCTGGAGATGATGGAAAACCGGTAATGATTTACTACCCGGATAGCAAACCAGCAGAGGCTTTCTCAAATATAATCAACAAAATTACGGAAGTCTTAAAAGTATGATTATTGACCTGACTGTTCTTTTTGACAACTATCATGCAGAGGAAGGGTTTGAAACGGGCTGGGGATATAGTTGCTTTATAAAAAAAGGATATGGTGGAATTCTTTTTGACACAGGAGCAGATGGGCAGAAACTACTGAGAAATATTCAAAAAGCAGGCATAAGGCTTAGTACAATCTCAAGAATTGTCATCTCCCATGCTCATAAGGATCATTCAGGTGGATTGAAAGAGATTGTAGAATCAGGCTGCAAGGCTGAAATTTATGTTGGGGCTTCAATTTACGATGAAGTTAAATCTCTTTTGCCTGATTCAAGAATTCATAAAGTATCTTCTGAGCATGTTGAGATAATGAATGGAGTCTATCTTACAGGTGAACTCGGAGACAGAATAAAGGAAGTATCTCTTCTTATGGATACAGGCGGAGGATTGGTTATTGTTACAGGTTGTGCTCATCCAGGAGTAAAGGAAATTTTCGAGAAAGCATGTAGAATAATTGATGATAAAATTTTTGCACTGGTAGGAGGACTCCATCTTAAAGACAAAAAAGAAGATGAAATTCTTGATCTGGCAACTTATTTAAAAAACAAGGGAATCAAATATATAGCCCCTTCACATTGTACAGGAGACCTTGCAAGAATGTTATTTAAAGAAGCTTTTGGTAAAGGTTTTATAGAAGCAGGAGCAGGCACACACATTTACATTGGAGGCTCCTGTGACTATGTCTGATCCTTTTGAATCTTGTGCTGCCGAGTATGACCGATGGTATGACTCAGAAAAAGGGAAAACTATATATGAAAATGAAGCAAGATGTATTAAAAAACTTATTGAAAGCTGTTGTAAAGACAAGATTCTTGAAGTAGGAGTTGGAACTGGAAGATTCGCAGTTTTGTCTAAAAATGTTTTTGGAGTTGACAGGGCGTTTTCTCCACTTGAAATAGCAAAACAAAGAGGCATTCCAGTAGTGCAGGCAAAGGCAGAGAGTTTACCTTTCAGGGATAAAACATTTTCCTGTGTAATGTTCATTGTAACACTTCCTTTTGTTGAGAATATTTATCTTACACTTAAAGAGGCAAAAAGAGTTTTAGAGGATGAAGGCAGAATAATTGTTGGAGAAGTTTTTCTTGATTCTAAGTTAGGTTCAGTTTATGAAGAAAAGAAAACCAAAGGACATCCCTTTTATAGATTGGCAAAATTTTATAGTTTTACAGAGTTTCAGAAAATACTTTATCAATGCGGTTTAAAATCTGAAAAGGTTTTTGGAACATTAAAAGAATATCCTTTTCAGAATCCTGAGTGTGAAGAAGCTGAGGAAATAGATATGAAAAATTTTAGTGATTTACCCGCTTTTGTCTGCATGGAGATAAAAAAATGGTAATCTCAGTGGCAAGCGGGAAAGGTGGAACAGGAAAAACAACAGTTGTGGTGTCTCTTGCATTAAGCATTGAGAACTCTCAGCTAATTGACTGTGATGTGGAAGAGCCAAATGTTCATCTATTTTTAAATCCTGAGATAAAACAGGAACTTAAAGTCTTTTCTGTTGTTCCTGAAGTTGATAAAGAAAAATGTAATCTTTGTGGTTACTGTAGCACGGTCTGTGCTTACAATGCTTTAAGTGTGATTAAGCTTGACAGTTCAGGCGATGTTCTATTATTTCCCCATTTATGTCATGGATGTGATGGATGCATTTTGCTATGCCCGGAAAAAGCAATGAAGCCTGCTCACAGAGGTATTGGGATGATAAAAATCGGTAGCTTTGAGGGTATTGAATTTATTGAGGGAAGGCTTAATATTTCAGAAGTGCTTGCTCCAAAGGTTATTGAAGAAGCAAAGGCTTACGCAAAAAAGGATAAAATTACAATAATTGATGCACCTCCTGGGACTTCCTGTCCTGCTGTAACAGCAGTCAAAGGCTCGGATTTCTGCATTCTTGTTACAGAGCCAACTCCTTTTGGACTTCATGACCTTGAGCTTGCCTATGAAGTAACTAAAGCTTTAAATATAAAAGCAGGCGTTATTATAAACAAAAGTGGAGATGATGCTCTTATAGAAGATTTTTGTAGAAAAAATAAAATCCCTGTTTTACTGAAAATTCCATTTCACAGAAAAATAGCAGAAGCTTATTCAAAAGGCATTCCCCTTATAAAAGCAATGCCTGAATATAAAGAGATTTTTCAGAGACTTTATAGAGATATAAGGGAAATCATATGAAGGAAATTTTGATAATAAGCGGAAAAGGTGGAACAGGAAAAACATTCTTTACTGGATGTCTTGCTACTTCATTGAATAATAAAATTCTTGTTGATTGCGATGTTGATGCTGCAAATCTTCACTTGCTTTTGCATCCAGAGATAAAACAGACATATGATTTCATAGGAGGTAAAATTGCATCAATAGATGAAACAAGATGCATTCAATGTGGAGCATGTAAAGAGGTTTGCAAATTCAATGCAATAAATGACAGATTTCAGGTTGAAGATTTTTCCTGTGAGGGCTGCACAATATGTAGCTATGTATGTCCGGAGAAAGCCATAATTCTCAAAGACAGAATTTCAGGCAAGTATTTTCTCTCTGAAACAAAGTACGGAATATTGATTCATGCAAGGCTTGGTATTGCTCAGGAAAACTCAGGAAAGCTCGTTACAAAGCTGAGAGAGATTGCAAAAGAGACTGCTCAATCAGAAGGAGCTGACTATATAGTGATTGACGGACCTCCAGGAGTTGGATGCCCTGTTATGGCTTCAATGACGGGCGTTGATCTTGTTGTTGCAGTAACAGAGCCAACTGTCTCAGGAATGCATGACCTCAGTAGAGTAATTGAGCTTTCAAAACATTTCAATATACCTGTAAAGGTTGTGATAAACAAGTATGACCTGAATACTGAGATGAGTTCAGATATTGTAAAGATGGTTGAGAGTTCAGGAATTGAAGTTTGTGGTAAAATTCCATTCTCAGAAGATATTTTAGCATCAGTGAAAGCAGGCAAGCCTTTTTTAGAGTTTACAAAAAACAGTTTAACAATAGAGATTGAAGAACTGATAGATAAGATTACTTAAAATTAACCTCCACCATGTGAACTGAGCATGATATGCAGGGGTCATAGGCTCTTACAAGCATTTCAAGTGCTAAAGTTATCTCTTTCTGAGACTTATTTATGATTTCTGGAACGAGCTTTAACATATCAAGCTCTATGTTGTGTGTGTTTTGATTTGTGGGAATCACACAGTTTGCATTTCTGAATATTCCTCTTTCATCACACTCATAGTGATGAATCAATAAACCACGGGGAACTTCAACTGCACCAACTCCTTCACCAGCACGCTGGGGAAGTTTACCCAGTTCATTTATATCAGGAACAACTATCTCATCGTAGTTTATTCCATTTTGCCACACAGTCTCTACAATTCTTATGGCATCTTCAACACAGTGGACGCATTCCACAATCTGAGCAACGGTATTAAAATAGGGATTTATGCATTTTGGTTTCAGATTCAAAACATTGGCTGCTTGTTTTGCTTTTGGATGAAGTTTTTCATGGTTGAGATTGAATCTTGCAAGTGCTCCCACAGCGTAGGAGTCTCTGTGCCAGCGGGTCCTTTTTGCAGTTGCATAGGGAACTATAAATTCATTTGTAACATTTTTATATTCATACTTACTCACTCTGTATCCATCAGTTGAGCCTATGTCTCCATAAAGAAGTGGGTATTCATCTCCATCATTTACAAGGGCTACATACTCTGTATCTCTTTCAAAATCAGGGAAAGTTAGCTTGCTAAAAAGCTCTACGGTTGCTTCCATGTCTTTCTGAAGTTCTAAAAGTCTCTTATGCATCTCCTCAAGGTCATTTACTCTAGGAAGTTTTGTAAATCCACCTACAACTGTAGAAATTGGATGAACATGTCTTCCAACAAGTATGTCACAAAGTTCATTGCAGAGTCTTTTCATTTTAAGTGCACGCCTTACAACATCAGGATGAGTTTTTATAAGCGGCACAAAACTTGGCACACCAACCAGATCTGGTGCAACAAGTAAATATATATGAAGAAGATGGCTGTCAAGATGCTCATAATGAAGTAAAAGTTTTCTTAAAAGAGTTGTCTGCTCAGATGGCTTTATTCCAAGGGCATCCTCTGCTGCTTGAATTGATGCAAGAGTGTGTCCGCAGGCGCAAATTCCACAAATTCTACTTGTTATATGTGGTGCTTCATAGATTGAGCGACCTCTCAGGAAAGCTTCAAAAAATCTTGGAGATTCAACGATTTCAAGCCTGCAAATCTCAAGCTTTCCATCTTTGACTTCAACTACAATATTGCCATGTCCTTCAACTCTCGTTAGATAATTCACATTAATATTAATGTTTTGACTCACGATTTATCCAACTCCTTACACTTGTTGTACATCTCAATCTTTTTCATTAAAAAGTCTTCAGGAATATTGTATTTTTTTAGAACTTCCTTAAAACCCTCTGTATTTGGATTTATGGTGAGCCCCCTACAACCATAGCAGATATTTCCATTATTTATGCACCATGAATTACATCCTGCTTTTGTAACAGGTCCCATGCAGGTAAGTCCTCTATCATACATGCAGACATTTTCATTTAGTTTACATTCAACACAAACAGGATACTCAGGCACATAGTATGGAATTCCCTGAAGTATGCATTTAAGAACAGTAAGAAATTCAGGCTGATATATGGGGCATCCATTTATAAAATAATCCACCTTCACAACCTGATGGACAGCTTTTGTATGAATTGTGGGGAAAAATTTATATGACTCTCCATAAACATATTTACCCACTTCTTCAAGCTGAAAGGAGTTTTTCATTCCATTAACTCCACCAATTGTGGCACAGGAGCCAAGAGCAACAAGGATTTTACTGCGCTCTCTTATCCTTTTAACTCTCTGCACAGCATGCTCATCAGTAATACTTCCCTCAACAAAGGCTACATCAAACTCTCCATCCCATTTTTCAGACATTACCTCTCTGAATTCAACAACCTGAACAATATCAAGAACATCAAGAAGCGGTTCACCTATGTTGGCAACCTGTAACTGGCATCCTTCACAGCAGGCAAAATCAAAAAATGCAACCTTTGGTTTACTCATTATAGCGCCTCTGCCATATCCATTATTTCTTTAAAAGTAAAAACAGGACCGTCTTTGCAGCAATAAAGATTTTGAATCTGACATCTTCCGCATTTACCCATTCCGCATTTCATGTGTCTTTCAAAACTGAGAAGAATCTGATCAACAGGCAGTCCCTTTGCAAGAAGCTCTTTTATTACAAATTTATACATAACAGGAGGTCCTACAACAGCCGCATAGGTTCTTATCGGGTCTATATCAACTCCAGGGATTAAAGAGGTAATCAGTCCTACATTTCCCTTCCAGTCAGGATCTGCCCTGTCAACAGTGCAGGCAAAGTGTATATCAAGCCTTTTACCCCACTCATCTATTTCATCCACGAAAAGAAGTTCTCCAGGTGTTTTGCATCCAAAAAGTATATGTATTTCACCAAAATCTCTGCGATTATCAATGGCATAGAGAATCAGAGACCTTAAAGGTGCAAGTCCCAATCCTCCTGCAATTATTAATAAATCATGCCCTTCAATCATTTTGATTGGGAAACCATTCCCATATGGACCTCTTACTCCTATTACATCTCCTACATTAAGTTTATGTAGAGAATTTGTAACCTTTCCTACAGCTCTAACACAAATTTCAAAATAATGTCTGTTCAATGGTGAGGAACATACAGAAACAGGGATTTCACCGATTCCCATCAAAGAAACCATTATAAATTGACCGGGTTCAAAATCAAGCCATGTGCTATCTTCAAATACCAATTTAAATAATTTTTCCTTCTCGGTTAATGGTTTTACATCCAGTATCCTTGCTCTTTTAAGATTATAGGGGGAATCCTTTATAACCACTTGCGCCATATTTTTGCCTCTGACTCCTTTATGAGAGATGTCAAAACTTCTTTAAGATTAATTTTTGCCATGCATGTTCTGGAACATCTTCCACAACCTGTGCAAAAAACCATGCCATAACGGTCAATGTGATACCTGAATTTCCTGTAAAATCTATGTCTCTGTCTTGCTGAGCGCTCCCTTCTGAAGTCTATTCCACCTGCAACTTTTGCAAATGGATCAAGCTGACAGGAAAACCATACTCTGTATCTTTCACCTGCCTTAAGAGTTAAGTCAACTTCTTCTTTTATATCAAAGCAGTAACATGTTGGGCATACTGCTGTGCAGTTTCCGCAACTGAGGCACTTCTGTTCAAGTTCTTTCCATACAGATGCATTAAAGGAACGATCAAACAGGTCAGGAAGATATCTTCTTTCTGTGGGAACTTCATTATTAAATATTTTCAGTTTATTATTTCTCAATGCTTTAAGTTCTTCAATATGAACTGCTTCTGCAGGTTTAAATAAATCGGTTTTTTCAACAATATCAGAGCCTTTTGAGGAATGAATATGAACAATAAAATACTCACTGAGTTCTGTGAACATTAAATCATATCCTGTTGTTGGCATGTGAGCACCGACAAATGCACAACTTGCATATTCATCGCAATAATCATTGCATTCAAGCCCAATTATTGTTATATGTTTTTTCCTGATAAGATATCCTGTGTCTTTAGGGTTATCAGACAGAACCATATTGAGACATTTTATTCCGGCTATATCACAGGTATGTACACCAAATAGTATTAAATTTTCATACTCTACAACTGGCTCAATTTTTAAATCTTCTTTTATATCAAACTTCAGTAAAGTTTCTCTTTGAGGCATAAAGTATTTTTTTGGTGGAATTATAGTAGGAATATATTTAAGGCTAACCTCCTCAGAAGATTTTATCTTCTGAAAAGCATAATTTTTAAATCCCTTATAAACCGGTGCAACTACTTTTGATATTGAGATGAGGCTATCTATGAAGTCCTCAATTTTTGATTTTTCAAGTATTCTGTACTGTTCAATTTTCATAAATTATGCCCCGATAAAAGATAAGGCATTATACTTTTTTTTTAAGTAATTTGTCAATAGACGGCATAAAATTGCCATATGGAAAGTTAATTTTGATTTAAGGAGAGGCAATGCCTCTCCTTTGGAAAGATTAGCCTAAAAGAATTTTCTGGGCTTCTTCCATATCAGCTTCCATTACATAAGGAATTCCAGTTACTTCAGAGGCTTCCTTTGTAAGAGCAACGATGTCATTTCTGTCAAGATACTCAATGGAGAACTTTCTTGCACCAGCCATGAGCTGTTTGAGTCCAAGAGTGAGTCTGTCAACAAATGTATACATGGCAATAGCACCCCATGGAAGCTTTTTGAATGCCTTACCGTATTTATTCTTAAGAACTTCGGCAGTTATAAAGATTTCTTCCACAGAGTTTCCATATTTTGCTATATCGGCAGGAAGTTTGCCATCTTCATGCCATTTTTGAATGTTCTTGCCAACAAAAGCTGGAATCATTAATGCTCTACCCATGCATACAGCTTTAAAGTAAGGCGCACCAAGTGCAAGTGCTTTAAATATGTGGTCTTCAAGAGAGAATCCACCAGCTATTGCAAGGTCTGGGACATATTTTCCTTTTTCAGCAAGCTGCTTTGCAAAGTTATAGGCAATTGACTGGAGATAAATTGTTGGAATACCCCACTCATTCATCATTCTCCATGGGCTCATTCCTGTTCCACCACCAGCACCATCAATTGTTACAAGGTCAATTCCTGCATCTGAGGCAAACCTTAATGCTCTTGCAAGGTCAGTAATTCTGTATGCACCAGTTTTTAGTGATACAAACTTTGCACCAGCTTTTCTATAATGTTTTACAGCCTTTTCAAAGCTTTCATAATCTACCATGCCAAGCCTTGAATGACGCTCAAATTCTTTAAATTCACCAGCTTTATAAGCTTTCTGGACAACAGGATCTTCAGGGTCAGGAAGAACTATATATCCCCTTCTTTTTAGTTCAAGGGCTCTTTCTAAACTTTTAAGCTTAACCTCTCCACCGATATCTTTTGCTCCCTGTCCCCATTTAAGCTCAATGCATGTTACACCGAGTTTATCAATGGCATACTCAGCTGATCCGAGGCGGGTATCTTCAACATTTTGTTGAAGAATAATCTCACCGTATCCATCATACCATTCCTTGAAGCATTTTACTCTTCTTTCAAGCTCAGGAGACTTGACTACCTTACCTTTGTCGTCAAACTCAGCTTTTGGATCCATTCCAACGACATTCTCACCGATTACAACCATAATTCCTGAAATTGCCGCACCTATGGCAAGACCTTCCCAGTTGTCCTTTGCAATATCCGTTGAACCAAGAGCACCAGTAAAAATAGGAATACTAAGTTTAATCTTGTAATCCTTTCCAATTTCCCTTTCAATATTGACAGCCGGGAATGTGGCTTTGTCGGGGTCTGGCTCAACACCCACAGCGCCCACGCATGTTCCCTGAATATTGAGATGTGAGTAATCAACAGGATACTTTTTTGTTGCACCTGCTGTGACCTTTCCAAAAGGTCCTGGATAGACGACTTCTCTTCCTCTGAAAGAGGATTTTCCAACCTCGCAGAATCCCGGACATCCATCAAGACAGACTGAACAGATACCTGAATAAGGTGCAGGATCAGATACCCTGTTTCGGGTTCCTGTTGCGGAACTTGCATTTGGTTGACCTGGAATTACATTCATAATAACCTCCTAAAGTAATAGTAAATTTTTGAAGAGTTGGTTTAGTTTTACTAACTCTTCCGGGCAAAAAAATATCAATGATATTTTTTGCCCTCTTTTAAAAATTTTTAGAAAACAATTAATTATCTGCTTATGAGTAAAAGCTCTGCCTTCTCACCTCCTTTGTTCTGCCAGTTTTCTGGAATAGATTTTTTTATATAGAGAAAGTCTCCTTCCCGGAGACTATAATTGGAGCCATTTAAAGTCAAAGAAAGTTCTCCTTTTATCAAAAAAGCAATCTCGGGGTCTTTCTTTTTTAAAAAATGTGCTTTTACAGAAGAATTTGGAGGCATTACAACAATATGGACTTGGAAATTATCATCGGATAAAACCTTATAAACATCTGCAGTAGAAATTTTCTGAGAAATCTTTCTCAATATTTCTTCTTTTTTTATGATAGGTTTTTCCTCTGTTTTATTTTCACTTAATATCTCACTTGGCTTAACTCCAAGAGCTTCACAAATCTGTATGAAAGATGTAATAGAGGGAACTATCTGATTGTTTTCCATCTGGGAGATAAACCCAGGTGTAAGATTCACCTTTTCTGCCAGTTCTTTCTGACTCATATTCCTTGAAAGCCTTATTTCTCTTAACTTACTACCTATATCCAGTGAGGGTGTTTGGACTATTTTTTTAATCTGTATTTCTTCGTTATCAGTTATTTCATAAATATGAGGTTTGAAAGCTTCACTATTTTTTCTTCTTGAAAGTTTAAGTGCCTTAAGGAAAAAATTATCCTTTCTTCTATATAGCTCCAGAACTACCTGAGTTATATGCCTGATGTTTGCTTTAAACTTCTGACTGTGGGCATCTTTCTCTAAAATCCAGTAGGCTACACTGTCAAGATCAAAAAGTCTCGGACACATATATGTAAAAAAACTGCAAGTCTGACTCTCGTCTTTAATAAGATTTTGGATTCCAGTTAAACTATCAAATATGTATGATATTTGAGAGGATGTTTTGCTTTCAACAGTAGCTATGGCATTTGTAAGCTCTTCAAGATTTGAAGGATTTGAAAGTCTGGTGATATCAATTTTTTTGCTAATTTTTTCATAGTCCCTCAAAAAAGTAGCATCATTTTTGCCTTTTCCTGAGGTAAAACAATCAATTATATGGAATTTATCGTTTATATAATTGCTGAATTCTTTTAAAAGCGTGTGAGCTGATTTGTTGAAGCTAATATATACTATGTCTTTTGATTCAGAGAAAGAGGATTCAATGAATTTTTTTATAAAAATTTCATAGGAAGTTCCTGAATCAACTTCCCATACCACATTATCGCCAGGATAAATATAATCAATAAGATTGTCTAAATCTCTTATGCCAGAAGATATTTTTTGCACGGTAAACGGTTACCTCTTACAATTAAATTTTAGTAATACTGAATTTTTTTGTCAAGAACTAATGAAAATTTATATAATTAATATCATGAAAACCATCATAGTTAATTATGCTGAGTTATATTATTTAAAAATTTCATTTCAAAGTTTACCTGATAAATATAGTGGGAAATTTGTCCAGTTAAGTCATAATGACAATGAATATCTTGTATTTGCACCAAAAGAGTTTGCCAAATACCATTCAAATATTTTAGAACACTTCTCAAAAGAGATGAACCTCGTTGGCAATTATGATACCCAGAATAAACGCTATGATATTCTTGAACCCGAGTGGTATATCTTAGGTGGAGGAAAGTTTGAAATAGACAGAATAAAAAAGGAACTGAAGCTATACGATGACTCAATGGCATACGGAAGATTCAATGACAAAGGGCTCAAGGAAAGACTTCAAAATACAGAGGAGTTTTACGGATACACCATCCTGATTGAATAGAATTTATTTCATATCTTTCATAAAGGGAAACTCGTTACGAATTCTTTCGACCTGAGAAAGGTCAATATCTGCTAAAAGGAACTCTTCTTCATCTCCAATTAATACAGGCTTTCCCCAAGGATCATATATGCAGGAAGAGCCTGAAAAATTAACTCCATCACTATCTTTTCCTGTTCTGTTTACTCCTATCATAAAACACTGATTCTCTATTGCCCTTGCCTGAAGGAGTGTCTTCCAGTGCTCAATCCTTGAAGAGGGCCAGTTGGCAATCACAAAAATCAAAACCACATCCTTTGCTATCTTTCTGAAAACTTCAGGAAATCTCAGATCATAACATATAAATACGCTTGCAGGTAAAGCATCAATCTCAAATATAACCGGCTCAGTACCTGCAATGAAAAATCTGTCTTCATTCATAAATGAAAATAAATTTATCTTTGTATACTCAGCTATAATACTGCCTGATCTGTTATAAACTCTTGCAATATTTCTTGCCTTGTTCTCTTTTTTTACTGCAAATCCTGCAATTATATTTATTCTATATTTTTTTGCAGCATTGGAAAGAAAAAAATCCGTAACTAAACCTTCATCTATTGTTGAAAGAGGAGGGAAAAAACCTGTATCAAACATTTCAGGAAATACAACTACATCACAACCCTCATCTGCAGCTGTCTTGATAAAAAAATCTGCACGCTTAAGATTTTCCTCCCTTTTCTGCCATAAAATATTCATCTGTATCAATGCCAACTTCATCTTTCAGCTATCTCACTATAGGTCTCAATCTCTTCTTTTATCCTCTTTAACCAAACTCTTAGATTTTGCCTCAGGTTCAGCAGTAATTCTTGTATTCTTCTTTGCCTTTCATCTATTCGTGCAGTTTCAACATCAATTATTAATTTAATAATCTTCTGCCATAAGGGGGGTTCTGGCTCCTGTCCTTCAGGATAAAGCATTTCCTCAGAAAGAGTAAACTCCTCTTCATGGACAAGAAGAGTGCCCTCTTTAGTAGGTTTCAATGTAAGAGAAACTTTCAGTCTTCCTCGAGTATCACGGGTAGAAAACTTCTCATTCTCAATGAATTCAACAACCTCACTTTCATATTCTATTATCCTATCACCTGCAATTGCTTTTACTCTGTATCTTGAACCTTTTGTAATAGGACCCTCTGTGAGTTTTTCAAATTCTATTAGTTTGTAAGCTGGATTCAATCTCAGTCTTGGCTTTACAAGCTTAAGATACTGAAAAACCTTTTCAGGAGCACTTTTTATCTCAATAGATTCTTTGATTCGTTCTACCATTATTAATTACCGAGATTTATTTAAAATTATACTAACTAATTTTCTTGACAATCAAATATAAAATTCGCCTATTTGTCTATTTAGCTGGATCTGAAACTGAAGTATTGATAAATTGTGTCCCATCATTTTACAGTTTGACTTAAATCATGAGACAAAGATAAACAAATTTTTTTAAAAGTCTCAATCAAAACATAAAATCTTACAAAATTGTAAAGTCTTACATAATTGTCATTTCCTTTTTAAAAAAAGTCTATATATTTCAACATATTAGATTTTGGCATAGATTTTGGTACTTATAAAAACAAAATTTTAAATGGAGGTGCTTGTATGAGAAGTTTAAAGTATTTAGCGGTAGTTTTAGTTTTCCTGATGTCAGTGTCGTTGGTTAAAGCAGAGGAAGTTAAAAAGGAGGAGCCAAAGCAGGAAGATGAAAAGGTTACAGGCAGCGTCTCTTTAGGTGCTTACAACAGGTACATCTTTCGTGGTTATGAGTTGAGTTCTGGCAGTGTGGTTATTCAACCTTCTGTTACAGTTTCTTACAAAGGATTTTCTCTTAACTACTGGGGAAATATTGATACCAATGAAAGAGCAACGCAGAGTTTTGTGCCAGATAGACCGGGCAGAAAAAGCTTTAATGAGTCTGATTTGACGCTCAGTTACACGTATGCAATTGATAAACTCTCTCTGACGGCTGGTTACATTTACTATGGAACCAAGTACACTGATGAAACTGAAGAGGTTTTTCTTAGTGCAAGTTATGATATTATTTCAAAGCCAACTCTTACGATTTACAGAGACATCTCAACTTACCCGGGTACTTATTTTAATTTATCCTTCTCTCATTCCTTTGAGGTTTACAAAGATATCACACTTGATCTTGCAGCATCATTTGGTTATTTCAAAGGTGATGACTCTTACTGGAGAACCTACGAAAGTAATACAGGAGACTACACAGGCAAGAAATACAGCGGCTTTCATGATGGCAAACTTCAGGCTGGATTTACAATTCCTGTTACAAAGAATTTAACTGTCCAACCTGTGGTTCAGTACTGGTTTCCGCTTTCAAGTAAGGCAAAAAGAATTGTTGATGGTCATTCGTACAATCCCAATGGACATCTTGATGATACCTGGGTAACGGGAATTAACATTACATTTAGCTTTTAAAGGAGGACAAAATGAAAAAGTTATTGAGCATATTTATATTGATAATGATGATATTAGCGATTTCAGCAAATTTAATATTTGCAGAAACAGAAACACCTGCTCAGCCAGAAGTTGTTCAGCCTCAGTCAAAGCTTGACACAGGTGATACTGCATGGATGATAGTGGCAACTGCTCTGGTTATGCTTATGACAGTCCCCGGGCTTGCTCTATTTTATGGTGGACTGGCAAAGAGAAAAGATGTTCTCAATACAATAGCAATGAGCTTTGTGACTTATTGCATAGTGAGCTTTCTTTGGGTGTTTTATGGCTATACTCTTACATTTTCAGGAGATGTCGCAGGAATAATCGGGCATCTTGATAAGGTATTTTTATCAGGAGTTAAAGTGGACTCACTTCAGGGAACTATACCTGAGGTTTTGTTCTCCATATTCCAACTTACTTTTGCTGCAATCACCGTAGCACTTATAAGTGGTGCATACATTGAAAGAATGAAGTTTTCAGCATGGGTGCTCTTTTCAATTCTATGGATGAGCCTTGTTTATGTTCCTGTTGCTCACTGGGTATGGGGTGGAGGATTTCTTGCAAAAATGGGTGCTCTTGATTTCGCAGGTGGGACAGTTGTCCATATAAATGCTGGTATTGCGGCTTTAGTTGGAGTACTTATTCTTGGTAAAAGAAAAAATACTCTGCTTGTGCCAAACAACTTGACTTTGGTTGCAATTGGTGCAGCGCTTTTGTGGTTTGGATGGTTTGGATTCAATGCAGGAAGTGCAGTCGCATCAAATGGTCTGGCTGCTCAGGCATTCATTAACACAAATACAGCAACAGCAGTGGCAGCCCTTGCATGGATGTTTACAGAGTGGGCAGTAACAAAGAAACCAACGGTGCTTGGTCTTGCATCAGGAATGATAGCAGGTCTTGTTGCCATAACACCTGCAGCTGGATTTGTAAATATTGTTGGTTCAGTTATAATTGGTGCTGTTGCAGGATTTATCTGCTACTTCAGTGTTACCTCAATGAAACCAAAGATAGGCTATGATGATGCCCTTGATGTATTTGGAATTCACGGTGTAGCAGGAATTCTGGGCGCAATTCTTACAGGAGTTTTTGCAGACCCTGCAATCAATGAGGCTGGGAAAGGGCTTCTTTATGGGAATCCCGGGCAGCTTTGGACACAGACAATTGCCGTGCTTATAACAATAGTTTACACAGGTATAATGACTGCTTTAATATTCTTGGTGATCAGAATATTCATGAAGATCAGAGTTAGTGAAGAAGAAGAAATTATAGGGCTTGACTCATCTCAGCACAGTGAAAGAGCTTATAACCTATAAAAAGGAGGAATGAGATGAAAAAGATTGAGGCAATAATTAAACCCTTTAAACTTGAAGAAGTAAAGGAAGCACTTGTTTTAGCAGGCATTCAGGGAATGACCATTACAGATGTAAAGGGTTTTGGCAGGCAAAAAGGTCATGTAGAGATTTACAGAGGCAGTGAGCTCGAGGTTCTATTTATACCAAAAATAAAGCTTGAAATTGTTGTACCTGACAGCCTTGTTGAAAAGGTTATAAATGCCATAATGGAAAAGGCTTACACAGGAAGTGTTGGTGATGGAAAGATATTCGTAATACCCGTTGAAGATGCTGTGCGAATAAGAACAAAGGAAAAGGGTGAACAGGCAATATGAAAATTAAGCAAATAAAATCGGCAGGAAAGTTCCTGCCGATTTTATTTTAAAGTTTTTAAAAATTCAGCAGGAAGCGATGTCTGAAAGATTCCCATTATGCTATAATTTCATAGAATGAAAAAATCTGAAAAACTCTTAGAAATCTGCCGTAAATTCCATATAGCACTCTTGTATGCCTTTGGTTCACAGAGGGACAATGCAATTAAGATACTGAACTTTGAGAAAGTTGATATTCATGATCCTCTGACAGATATAGATATTGGAGTAGTATTTGAAATAGACATAGAAAAAATTAAAGATAGGCGTAAGCTCTATTCAAATTTATATAACGAAATATCTGAAATTTTTAAACCCTATTCATTGGATTTGGTTTTTCTTCAGGAATGTCATAGTTTACTTCAGATGGAAGCAATAGAGGGTTATTGTATTTATAAAATTTCTGAAGAATTTAAAGAGAATTATGAAATGCGAATTCTAAGAAAATATGCCGATGTTAAATATTTATTTGACAGATATTTTGAAGAGGCTCTTGAAGAGTATTAAATAAATGTTGAACAAACAATTCATAAAGGAAAGGCTTGTTTTAATAAAAAGTTATACTGAAGAATTAAAAAATTTGTCAAAACTGGATAAGGAAACATTTACAAAAAATAAGGTATATTCAGCTGCTGCTGAGAGTTTTCTTAGAAGAGCGCTTGAAGCAATTTTTGATATTGGAAGACACATACTCGCAAAAAAGGGTTACATAGACATATCAAAGGAATACAAATCTATTGCATCGGGCTTATCAAAAATTGGTGCAGTAGACGATGAACTCAGTGCAAAACTTATTCAGATGGCTGGATACAGAAACAGGCTGGTTCATATGTATCATACGGTAACAGAAGATGAACTTTATGAGATAATAACCGAGGATTTAAAAGATATTGATAAATTTATAAAATCAATAAAAAAACTTCTTCAATATGATTGAAATCTGTATTTATTAATCCTAAATTTGTCAATTGAAAATACTGTTTTTCACTTCCTGAGAGATTATTTGACACTGTATTGCTCAAATGTTATAATATTTTAACGGCAATTATTTGCCGTCTATAATATGAACAAAAGTGAAAACATAGAATTAAAAGCACTTTTTGAAGTTAGCAGGGTTTTGACCTCATCTTTTGACCTTGAAAGAAATCTTTACTCTGTTCTTGAGATTTTATCAAAAGAACTTGACATGCGGAGAGGAAGCATCTTTGTTCTTGACAAAAAGACAGAAGAAATCAGTATTGTTGCTGCCTATGGAATGACTCAGGAAGAAATTAGCAGAGGTATATACAGAATTGGTGAGGGTATTGTGGGTAAAGTTATAGAAATTGGATTACCGATGTTTATTCCAGATATAGAGAAAGAACCTCAATTTCTCAATAAAACAGGTAGCAGACCAAATAAAAAAGGGATATCTTTCCTATGTGTTCCAATAAAAATAGAGGAGGAAATTCTTGGCGTTTTATCTGCTGACAGGATTTATGCTGATGAAAAGGGAGATGTTGATGATGATCTTCGAGTACTCTCAATAGTTGCTTCATTAATAGGTCAATTCCTTAAGTTATGGGAAACTTATAAAAGTATGGAAGATGAAAATCTTATTTTAAGAACTCAGCTTAAAGACAGATACAACTTCCCCAATCTTATAGGTCAGTCACCTTCATTTCAGGCAGTGCTTAAAACAGTTATGAAAGTGGCAGGCACAGATGCCACAGTCCTTCTTTTTGGCGAGTCTGGAACAGGTAAAGAACTTATAGCGAAGACAATACATTTTCAGAGCAAGAGAGCAAAGGAACCTTTTGTTGCCATAAACTGTGCTGCAATACCTGAGGCTCTTCTTGAAGCAGAGCTTTTTGGCTCTGAAAAAGGAGCTTTCACGGGTGCTGTAAAAAGGGTTGGAAAGTTTGAACAGGCAAATGGAGGCACCATTTTTCTTGATGAAGTAGGTGAATTGCCTCTTTCACTTCAGCCAAAATTGTTGAGAGTTCTTCAGGAAAAAACAGTTGAGCCTCTTGGTTCATCAAAAACAGTAAAAGTTGATGTAAGGATTATCTCAGCTACAAACAAGGACCTTTCAGATGAAATAAGAAAAGGAGCATTCAGAGAAGACCTTTTCTGGAGGCTTAATGTGATACCTATATATATCCCACCTTTGAGAGAAAGAAAAGAAGACATACCTTTGCTCGTTGAGTACTATCTTAAAAGGTATTGCAGTATTTATAAAAAATCTGTCACCATTGATAACGAAGCTCTGAACGTGCTTGTATCCTATGATTGGCCTGGAAATGTGAGGGAGCTTGCAAATACAATTGAAAGACTTGTTGTAATGACAGAAAGCAACAAAATAAAACTTTATGATCTTCCTGATACTGTAAGAGGAAATTTAAAAATTAAATCAACATTTTCTGGAGAAAGCAAGCTTCCTGCAGAGATTGAAGAACTTGAAAGAATACGCATAATGGATACACTTCCAAAGTTCAACTTCAATATAAGAAGGACTGCGCAGGCTTTAGGTTTAACAGAAAGACAGCTTAACTACAGAATAAAAAAATACGGGATAAAAATAAAAAAGGGAGTGAATCTCAATGATAGCAATAATTAAAAATATTAAATCAGAAGGACCGGGAAGCATAGAGAACTATTTTATTGAAAACTCAATTCCCTACAAAATCTTTGAAGCAGAAGAAGGAGACCTTCCATCAACTCTTGAAGACTTTAAGGGATTAATAGTTATGGGTGGACCAATGGGTGTTTATGAGATGGATATTTATCCCCATCTAAAAGTAGTCTCAAGGCTTATAAGAGAGGCAATAAACAGAAACCTTAAAGTTTTAGGGATATGCCTTGGGGCTCAATTAATTGCTCATACACTCGGTGCAAGAGTTTATAAGGGACATGGTGAAGAAATAGGCTGGCTTGACATAGAATTAACAGGAGATGGATTAAGAGACCCTTTAATGATTGCTCTTGCAAGGCATCCTTCTGTTGGTGATGTATGGAGAAAATTCAAAGTCTTTCACTGGCATGGAGACACCTTTGAACTTCCATTTGGTGCCATACATCTTGCAAGATCATCTCTTTATGAAAATCAGGCATTCAGATACAGAGAAAATGTTTATGCTTTACAGTTTCATATTGAGGTAACAAAAGAACTTCTTGAAGAGTGGTTTGAAGAACATACTCTCAAAGAACAAATACTCAGTGAAGCAGAAAAAATTATCTCAGAATACTCTCAAAGGGCAAGAAATTTTTATCAGGCTTTTTTCAAAATAAAACCTTTTTGATTATCCCTCTCGGCAAATTCGTAGAAAGAATATTATAATTAATTTTTGAGCTCATTTATGAAATCATTTATGAAACATACTATCTTCAAATACGGGCTTAAGCTATTTTTCTGGTTAGGAAAAATATTAAAAAGGCATCACCTTCAGAATTTTTCAAAACTATTAGGAAGTTTTCTTTACTTTATTCCCTGGTCAAGAAAAAAAATTGCCTTTGAAAACTTAAAAATTGCCTTTCAAGTACAATACAACAAAAAAGAACTTAAGAAAATTCTAAAAAATTTTATTCAGGAAGTTATATTAACCGCACTTGAAATTGCCTTTATCGTCAAAAAAAAAGAAAAACTTGCTTCATGGGCAAAGGCAGATGGTCTTGAAATCCTTGATGAAGCACTAAAACAAAAAAAAGGAGTTATTGCACTAAGCGGACACATTGGCAATATTCCTGTTATGCTTGCATGGCTTGCTGAAAAAGGTTATCCTGTTGCTGTTCTTTTTAAAGAAGGAAAGTATCTACCGAGGGGATTTCTTTACAACTTGATAAATTCATATAAAATCTTTCCAATTCCTTTCCGCTCTGACAGAGAAGTTCCAAAAGAGATTATTAAAGCATTAAACAAAAACATGATAGTTTTTATTTTAGCTGATCAGGCAAGACCAGGAGTTTATGCTAAATTTTTTGGTAAGAAAGTTCAGTGCCAGAAAGGTGCGTTTGTTATTGCCTTAAGAAAGGGCTGTCCCATAGTTCCTGTTTTTATAGTAAGAGAAAATGAAGGACACAGAATAAAAATTTATAAAAAGGAAAAATTTTTGCAGTTGCCAGCTCTGTCTCGAAATGACAGCTTTTCACTTTCTGATAAATCTATTGTGGATATGATTGAAGAATATAACTCACTTCTTGAAAAATTAATTAGTCAGCATCCTGAGCAGTATTACTGGTTTCATAGAAGATTTAAGAAGAGCTTGCCGTAAACTGAAGATGCCATAGTTCACTGTAAAGTCCTCCAAGAGAAAGCAACTCTTCATGAGTTCCCTGTTCAATAATCTGTCCTTTATCCATAACAATAATTTTATCTGCTCTTTTTATTGTTGAAAGCCTGTGTGCAATTACTACAGTTGTTCTTCCCTTTCTCATTTGTTCAAGAGCTCTTTGAATTTTCTCTTCTGATTCTGTGTCAAGAGAGGCAGTTGCCTCATCAAATATTAAAATCTTCGGTTCTCTTAAAATCGCCCTTGCTATAGTTATTCTCTGTTTTTGCCCACCTGAAAGCAAAACTCCCTTTTCACCTACCAAAGAATCATAACCCTGAGGCAGTTTCACAATAAAATCATGAGCATCTGCCATCTTTGCCGCAGAAAGAACTTCTTCAAAAGTAGATGATATATTGCCAAATCTGATATTGTTGATCACAGAATCATTAAATAAAATAACATCCTGAGTTACAACAGCAATCTGCGAACGCAAACTACGAAGAGAAAGCTCTTTAATGCTTATTCCATCAATTAATATGTCTCCTTCTGTTGGATACCAGAATCCTGCAATCAGGTCAGCTATTGTACTTTTTCCTGCACCCGATGGTCCAACAATTGCCACAGTCTCACCAGGCTTTATCTCAAAGGAAACATTCCGTAAAGCATAATCTTTTGCTAAAGGATATTTAAAAGAAACATTTTTAAATACAATATGACCTTTTATCTCTTTTTCAATACCTTTTTCAGGCTCATGTTCAACAAATATTATTTCTCTCAATCTCTCAACAACATTTCTTCCTCTCTGAAATGAAGCATTCACTCTACTTAATCTTTTAAGGGGAGTATACATTAGAATAACGGCTGTGGCAAAGGAAAAAAAGTCTCCCGAAGAAATTTTGTCATTAACTACTAGCCATCCACCATAAAAAAGTATCATTGCAACACCAAATCCAGCAATCACTTCTGTCAAAAGATTGGTAAATTCTTCTATTCTCACCTCACGCATTATGTTACGATAATGTTCTGTAAGAGCCTTTTTATATCGTTCTTTCATGTCTTTCTCCATTGTAAAAGCCTTAATAATCTTTATTCCATGTAGTGTTTCATGAAGAAGACTGGTCACTTTAGCAATTCTCAACCTTGTTTTCATTCCTACCTGTTTCATCTTTTTCCCCAGTTCTGTCATAGCATAAATCATAAAAGGTATAACCACAAAAGAAAGAATGGCAAGGTCCCACCTGCGATAAAAGGCAACAGCAGCTAAAACAACTACTGTCAATCCTTCTACAATGAAGTCTTTAATTGTATTAGACACTGTACTTTTAAGTAAATCAACATCATTTAAAATTTTTGAGATAAGATTACCTGAAGAATCTTTGCAAAAAAATGAAAAAGGAAGTTTCAGAAGTTTTTCATAAACCATATCTCTTACACTTTTCACTATCTTTGCACCGATTGAATTCATAAGATAGTTATTTAAAAATGTAAAAATACCTCTCAAGGTAAATAGAATAATTACTCCAGCAGTAATAAAATAAAGATACTCCGATGATTTTTTAATAAAAATCTGATCCATGGCAGGTTTAACACTCCATGCAATAGCTCCATTTATTCCTGAGATAGCAAATCCGCAAAGAAGTGCCAGGAAAAGTCTTAAGCGATGCTCCTTTATGAGTCTCCAGAAAACTGCAAGATCATCAATCCATTGTTTTTTAAACTTAATTTTAAACTGTTTCTCTATTTCCATAGTTTTTCCCATGCTCTGGCATATTTTAAAAATGAATAAAAACTATACAGCACTGCAAGAATAAAACCTCTCAGTCCATCAAGGAATCCTGATCGTAAAATGTACATTTTAAAAAATGTAAACAAAGGAGAAAAAAGCATCTTGAAAACTACTCTGAACTTTGAAGGATGACACTTCACAATTAACTCTGCAGACAAAGAAGCATATTTATTCATTTTTCTGATAAAATCCTCAATACTATGATAACTATAATGAAGCATTGGTTCTTTTAGATATCCCACTTTACCTTCAACTAAAATTTTTTCATGAACCTCTCTCTGCTGCATTTTTCCCTTACTTTTTTTAAAAAGCCTAAGTGTATAATCGGGCCACCATCCACTGTGTTTTATCCATTTACCAAGAAAAAAGTTCTTTCTTGGAATAAAATATCCATCTTTGTCTTCTTTTATCTTATCCATTATCTCTGTTTTCAAAGACTCTGTTATTCTCTCATCTGCATCTAAAACCAGAACCCATTCAAGTGTTGTCTTATCTATGGCAAGCTGTTTTTGTCGGGCAAAACCCTGCCATTCAAACTGAAAAATCTTATCTGTATATTCTCTACATATCTGGACTGTTTTGTCATTGCTAAAAGAGTCAACTACCACTATCTCTTCAAAATCTTTAACAGACTCCAATGCATCTCTTATGTTACTTTCTTCGTTTTTCGTTATTAATGCAACTGATACAGGAATTTTCAAAAAGACTCAGCCTCCTATTGCTGACATAGGTCTTAAAGGCTTTGGTTGAGATGCTCTCTGAGGTTTAAGCTGAACTGCTTTTATTAAAATCTGTCTTATTTCATCTTCTGATGCTCCACCTCTTAGAGCTCCTTTTAAATCTATTTCTTTGTCTGAAAAAAGACAAAGCCTTAATTTTCCTTCAGGAGTCAGTCTCAATCTGTTGCATCTTACACATATATGCGTTGAAAGAGGACTTATAAATCCAATTAATCCTTTTGCACCTTCAAGCATAAAATATTCTGCCGGTCCTGACTTTTTTATTTGTACAGGCATGAGACTTCCTACCGTACTTTCTATTTTATTTTTTATTTCTTCCGTAGAGATAAAAAGTTCCTTTTTCCAGTTGTTATGTCCTATTGGCATAAACTCTATAAACCTTATCTGGTATGGTACCTCCATACTCCACATGGCAAATTTCTCTATTTCATCATCATTTATCCCTCTCATTACGACAACATTTATCTTTACAGGATTTAGCCCGACCCTTTGAGCTTCCTCAATTCCTTCAAGAACTTCCTTCAATGAGCCCAATCTTGTTATATTTCTGAATTTATTTTGATCCAGTGAATCAAGGCTAACATTCACTCTTTTCAGTCCTGCTTCATGTAAAACTTTTGCATACTTTTTCAAAAGCACGCCATTTGTTGTTATTCCTATGTCTTTTATGCCATCAACTCTTGAGACTCTCTCAATAAAACTTTCTATATTTTTTCTTAGAAGTGGTTCTCCTCCTGTTATTCTTATTTTAGATATTCCAATTGTTGTGGCAACTTTAATTATCTGAAGTATTTCCTCATAACTCAAAATTTCATCATGGGGAAGCAGGTTTTTAATTCCCTCTTCAGGCATACAGTAAATGCACCTTAGATTACATCTATCAGTAACTGAAATTCTTAAATAATCAATTTTTCTGTTAAAACTATCCTTCATCTATTTGTTTTAGTTTTTGTTTTTTTAGTCGTAGTCTTTTTACCAGAATTTTGACTTTTTAGTATTTCTGCTACTTTCTGCTGAGCAATTTCAGCTTCCTTAGACTGAGGATATCTTTCAATAACTCTCTCAAAAACCACTTTTGCTGTTTTTTTATCTTTCAATTCAAGGAATGCCATTCCTTCTTTAAGAAGTGCACCTGGTGCTTTATCATGTTTTGGATACTTTTTTAAGAATTCTTCATAGGCAAGAATAGCATCCTCATATTTTTTTTCATTGTAATAAGTCTCACCTATCCAGAAGTAAGAGTTAGGGAGAAGCTCAAAATCTGGATAGTTTTTTATAATTTCCTGAAACTTTTGTCTTGCAGAGGCAAAATTTTTATTTTTCATATCAATATGGGCTGAATCATAAATTGACTTTGGATTTTTTAATGTTTCCTGAGTAGATTTTGTAACTTGTTGTTCTTCTTTTGTTGTTGATGTAGTTGGTTGAGTAAGTTTTGCCTGTAATTCTGATATTCTATCGCTTAATTCTTTAAATTTTCTTTCATTCTGAAAAGAGTTTTCT
The DNA here is from genome assembly GCF_001514535.1 of Thermodesulfovibrio aggregans. Classification (NCBI taxonomy): domain Bacteria; kingdom Pseudomonadati; phylum Nitrospirota; class Thermodesulfovibrionia; order Thermodesulfovibrionales; family Thermodesulfovibrionaceae; genus Thermodesulfovibrio; species Thermodesulfovibrio aggregans. The sequence continues at coordinate 467,992 of NZ_BCNO01000001.1, forward strand.
TCAAATCTTCCCTTAAGAAGTTGAAGTTCCTTTACATAATCCTGAGTTTGAGCAAGAAGTGTAAGTTGTCCCTCCTTTAATGCCACTGCTGTGTTTAGGTCTGATGACATTTTGTCAACCCTTGTTTTAAGGTCTGAAATTTCATTTTTAAGTTGATTGTTTTCCACATAAAGCCTTGCAATATCAGCTTTCATCTGTTGAAACTCATCTGTTGTAACACATCCTGATAAAAATACTGAGGCTATGATACCTGTAAGTGCTATTTTAATCTTTTTCATTTGCCCTCCTCGATAAATACAAAGTGTGCTCTTCTGTTTTTCTGCCAGCAAGATTCATTGTGCTCAGTGCACAAAGGTTTTTCTTCACCATAGCTTATTATCTCAATTTTTGATGGTAAAACGCCAAGAGTAATCAAATACTGTTTTGCCGAATTTGCTCTTTTTTGCCCAAGAGCAAAGTTATATTCATTTGTACCTCTCTCATCACAGTGACCTTCAATTATAACTTTCAAATTTTTATATTTCTGCAGTAATGATGCAACTTTTTTCAATGTAGGAATATCTTCCTGTCTTATTTCATATTTATCAAAATCAAAATGTATGTCTTTTATCTCATCCTGAATTTTTCTTATAAGTTCTGACATCTGAGTAGCTGAAAATTCCTCTTTTTGTGAGTATTTCTCATCCTCTACTTTTTCTTCTTTCTTTGGAATTTGTCCTTCTTTTTCTGGTTGTGCTTCTGGTAAATAAATTTTTCTTTCAGTACAGGCAAAGATAAATAACAGGCAGAAAAAAATCATAATGAAATATTTTATTTTCATTTTTGCCTCCAGGAGAGAGTTTTTATGGCAGTCTCGCCATATTTTTTCATACTTATATAATACAACAATTAATAAAGCTTTGAAAGGTCAGCAACGGACTTCAACATTTGAGCCAATTGTTGTAGAAGGGCTATTCTATTTTTTCTTATGTTTTCATCCTTATCCATAACTAGCACTCTGTCAAAAAAGATATTTATGATTGGTGTGAGAGTTTCAAGATAAACTAAAGCATCAAGAAATTGAGCTTTTATGAGATATTCATCAAGCTTTTGTTTTTTTTCTATCATTGCATTGTATAGATTCTTCTCTTCATCGGTAATTAAAAAAACTGGATTAAGCTCAAATCTCTCATGGTTTTTAATTATGTTTGAAACTCTTTTTAAAGCAAGGAAAAAGGAATCAAAGTTTTCTCTTTTACAAAATAGTTTTACTGCCTCAAGTCTCTCCAAAATTTCGTGTACAGGGTGATCAAGAATTAAATCGCTGACAGTTTTTATTAAATTTACCTCATAACCAGAACTCTCTAAGTAACTTTCTAATCTCTGGGCTATAAAGTTTGAGATCTGTTGTTTTATTTTGTCATCAGCGAAATCTTCTAAGGTATCGACACACTCCTTTATGGTTAAAGAGTATCTTTTTCTTAAAAGTATTGCTAAAATTCCATTGGCGGATCTTCTCAAACCAAAGGGATCTTCTGTTCCTGATGGAATCTCACCAAGATAAAAGAAAGATGCAATATGGTCAAGTTTATCAGCTATGCTTAGAATACAACCCTCTTCTAAAGAGGGCAAAACATCTGTAAACCCTTTTGGAAGATAATGTTCTTTAATTGCCAGTGCCACTTCCTCAGGTAAGCCTGCCTTCTTAGTGTAATAGCCAGCCATTATTCCCTGAAGTTCTGGAAACTCTCCAACAACACCGCTTGCCAGATCAGCCTTACAGTATTTAGCAGCAATTCTTATTAATTCAATTTTCTCAGGGAAAAGTCTATTGACAAGCTTTTCTGCTATCTTTAAGATTCTTAAGCTTTTATCATAAAGACTTCCAAGTTTTTCATGATAAATTATTCCCTTTGTTGCATTAAGAAGACTGTCTAATCCCCTTTTTAGGTCTTCCTCATAGTAAAACTTTGCATCTTCAAATCTTGCTTTTATAACTTTTTGAGCACCTTTTCGCACATTTTCTTCATTTTCTGCTATTGTATTACTTACTACTACAAAGTAGTTTTTCAATTTCCCATCCCAATCAGTAACTGCAAAATATCTTTGGTGATCTTTCATAACTGTGATTAGTAACTCTTCTGGAAGACTGAGATACTCTTCGGAGAAACTGCATAAAACAGAATTTGGAAACTCAACGAGATAATTTACCTCTGTAAGAAGTTCATCATCCCATAAAACCTTTCCATTTACTTTATTAGCAAGTTCTGTAGCCTGAGTAACTATTATCTGTTTTCTTTTTTCCTGATCAATAATTACAAAAGCATCATTAAGTGCCTCATCATATTCTTTTATTTTTGAGAGAAATAAAGGATTTCCTGCAAGGAATCTATGACCATAGGTTTTTCCCTCTGATCTTAAACCGTCTATCTCAAATGAAATTGGTCTATCATTATATAAACACATAAGCCATCTTACAGGTCTAACAAACTTTATACTTCCACTTCCCCATCTCATCATCTTTGGAAAACTGAGAGAAAAGAAAACTTCCTTTAAAACATCCGGTAAAATCTCCTCTGTTTTCTTACCTTTTTCCTTGATAACAGCACAGACATAATTTCCCTTTCCCTTTTGTTTAACTTCTAAATGAGAAACTTCTAATCCATGAGCTTTTGCAAAAGCATAGGCAGGCTCTTTTGGTTTCCCTTCATTATCAAAGGCAACATGGGCAGGTGGTCCCCAGATTATTTTTTCTTCACTAGATTGCTCTTCTGAAACTTCTGCCATAAGTGCAATTCTTCGTGGTGTGGCAAAAGCTTTTAATTTTTCAACTTCTACTCTAAATTGAGAAAAAATTTTCTTAGAGTTTTCTTCTATTTGATTAAGTGCCATTGGAATAAATCTTGCTGGAATCTCTTCAACGCCTATTTCAAATAGTAGATTCATTACCATACCTCTTCTTTAAATAAGACTCAGCACAGGCTTTTGCAAGAGCTCTTACCCTTGCTATATAATTTGTTCTCTCTGCCACTGAGAGCACTCCTCTTGCATCAAGCAGGTTAAACATGTGTGAACACTTAAGACAAAATTCATAGGCAGGCAAAATAAGCCCCCCATCAATCATTCTTTTTGATTCCCTCTCAAAATCATCAAAGTGCTTTTTTATTAGTGCTGGATCAGAGTAATCAAAATTAAAATATGAAAACTCTATCTCACCTTCACGATGAATCTGAGCATAGGTAAAATGTTTATTCCACTTTATATCAAAAACATTATCCACCTCTTGCAAATACATGGCAATTCTCTCAAGCCCATAGGTTATCTCAACAGAGACTGGATTTAGATCAATTCCTCCTACCTGTTGGAAGTAGGTAAACTGTGTTATTTCCATTCCATCAAGCCATACTTCCCAGCCAAGTCCCCAGGCACCAAGTGTTGGACTTTCCCAGTCATCTTCTACAAATCTTATGTCATGCCTGTTAAGCTGAACTCCTAAAGCTTTAAGGCTTTCAAGATAAAGTTCTTGTGAGTTTTCTGGTGATGGCTTCAGAATAACCTGATACTGATAATACTGTCCAAGCCTGTTTGGATTCTCTCCATATCTTCCATCAGTTGGTCTCCGACAGGGTTGAACATATCCTGTATTCCATGGCTCTGGTCCTAATACTTTGAAAAAAGTAGCAGTATGAAAAGTTCCTGCTCCAACCTCCATGTCATAAGGTTGAAGTATAACACATCCTTTCTCAGCCCAGTATTTATTGAGTGTAAAAATTATATCTTGAAAATACATAGATTTTCATGATACTTTACAGCATAAACTATTGTCAAATGTATCCAAGAGTTTTCATAGCAGGTGTTCGTGGAGGAGCAGGAAAAACAACAGTAGCCCTTTCAGTAATTGACCTTCTTACAAAAAAGGGACTAAATGTAGTTGCCTTTAAAAAAGGGCCTGATTACATAGACAGTGGCTGGTTAAGTCTTTTTTCAAAAAATCCCTGTTACAACCTTGATACATTCATGATTCCTCGACAAAAAGTCATTCAATCCTTTTTAGAGAGAGCAAGAGGAGATATTGCTGTTATAGAGGGAAACAGGGGACTTTATGATGGATTAGATGCAGAAGGCTCAGTATCATCAGCAGAACTTGCAAAACTCTTAGGTTGTCCGGTAATTCTTGTAGTAGACTGCACAAAGATGACCCGTTCAGTAGCAGCTCTTATTAATGGATTTACTGATTTTGACAGAGAAGTAAATATTAAAGCAGTTGTGTTAAATCAGATTGCTAATTCAAGACATGAAAAAATAATAACTGAATCAATAAAAAGATACTGCAAGGTAGAAATCGTTGGCTCAATCCCAAGATTCAAAGATATAAAGATGCCTGAAAGACATATGGGACTCTTACCATACCAGGAACATGAAGAAACCGAACAGGCAAGACATTTTATAGAGAAAGCATCTAAATACATTGATGGAGAAAAAATAATTAAAATTGCCAAGGAGGCAAACTCATTATATGCAAGCAATATAGAAAGCTCGTCCTGTCTAGATGGAAAAGGGTTAAAGATAGGTGTTATAAGAGATAGAGTTTTTCAATTTTACTACGAAGAAAATCTCGAAGAAATAAAAAAAACAGGTGCTTCAGTTGTTTTTATTGACTCATTACAAGATAAAACCCTACCTGATATTGATGCTCTCTATATTGGAGGAGGTTTTCCAGAAACCAATGTGAAATATCTCATTAAAAACTCTTCTCTGATGAATCAGATAAAGCAAAAGGCAGAAGAGGGACTTCCCATTTATGCTGAATGTGGTGGCTTAATGTATCTATGTAAAACTCTGATCACTCAGGAAGGAAGTTTTCCAATGATTGGCATTTTTCCTTTAACTCTATGTATGTATAAAAAACCTCAGGCACATGGATATGTTGTTGCCAGAGTTGATGAATCAAATCCATTTTATGAAAAGGGATTAGAAATAAGAGGACACGAATTTCATTACTCAAAAGTTATTGAGTATGACAAACTACCATGTTTTTGCTTTAAGATGGATAGAGGTGAAGGAATTATTGATAGCAGAGATGGAGCTCTCTATAAAAATACACTGGGTACATATGTTCATGTTCATGCTCTTGGATGTATGGAATGGTTAAAAGGTATTTTAAGGGTAGCAAAAATCTATAAGGAGAACAAAAATGCCTAAGAGAGAATTACCAACATGCCTTTTCTGTGGAAGAATAATAGAGCCTCCACAGGAGACATTTACAGAATTTGGAGAGATAATTTATGGAAAATGTGAGTGTGGTGCAGTTTATGTATGTGAACCTACAGGCCATAATCAGGGCGATGCTCTTGTTGATGCCATGCTAATTGCTTCACCTCAGGGAATTGACAATATTGATATTGGTGTAAACTTTGAATTAAGAGAAAGAGATTATGACTACAGGACTCACCAGTATATCTATATTAAAACCTCCCCATTTGTGGGAAGACTCTTCTTTATCAGACCATTAACTGCTGGAGCAAAACAAAGAAGTTATGAAAAGATTGATATTAACAAAAAAGATTTCGTTAATCTTGTTGAAAATTTAGAGTTTGAAACAATTGAAAAAGCTTCTTTGCATAATAAAAATATATTTGGATGGCTTATTTCCCTTTCCTATGACAAAGAAAATCCTATTTCATGGAAAGCAATAGAAGCAATGGGACATGTTGCAAAGGCTTATGTAGATGCAGAACAGATTGAACCCCTTAGAAATACAATAAGAAAGCTTTTATGGTCAATGACCGATGAATCGGGTGGAATTGGTTGGCGAGCAGCTGAATTAATTGGAGAAATAATTTATGCAGAGCCTTCACTTTTTGAAGATATAATTCCAATACTTTGGTCTCAAAGAGAAGAAGAGAGTTTTCTTGAGAGTGTTTTAAGAAGCATGATTAAGCTCTCAAAAAAGGTAGATTTAAAAAAATACATCTCAATAGAAGACAAAGAACTGGAAAATCTTTTAAATCATGAAAAAGATGAGATAAAAGCACTTACATCGATCCTAATAAAAAAGATTAAAAGCCCATTACACATACCTAAAAATATTGAAGAACTATTGCTTCCAGTATATACTAACAGGGGCAAGATAATTAAAGTTAAAGCTGCAAAAGCTGAAAAATTTTTATAAATTTATAAACTAAATTTATTTGACTTTAAAACTCATTATACTTTAAAGTTGATTTACCTTTAATTAACACAAATTTAGCTTGAAATTGTGTTTTTAAAGAAGTTAAAATATTTGCAAAAAACTAAAAAGGAGGTTAGAAATGCCTTACATTGAATTCAAAGGGAAGCAAATTGAGCTTGATGAGGATGGTTACATCCAGAAGCTTGATGATTGGTCACCAGAGCTTGCAGAGTATATGGCTCAGCAGGATGGAATTACCCTTACTGAGCAACATTGGGAAGTAATTAACTTTTTAAGAGATTACTATCAGAAATACCAGATTGCTCCTATGATTAAAATTCTTGTTAAAGAAATGGCTAAGATGTTTGGACCTGAAAAAGGAAATACAAAATATCTTTACAGTCTCTTCCCAGATGGACCGGCAAAACAAGCCTGTAGATATGCAGGACTTCCAAAGCCAACAGGATGCGTGTAATTCATATTATAAAGGGGCAGGCAACTGCCCCTTTTTTTTGAAAGGGGGCAGATACTAGATCAAAAGATTAAAAATTACAGGAGAAAAAAATGACCATTAACGACCTCCTTTCAAAGAAAAAGGAGAATGTAATTGAAAAATCTTTTAATTTAACTATCTCAACTTATCCGGAAGACAGTCAAGCCTTTTTCAAAGAAAAGAAAAAACAGTTTACAAATCCTGTAGGTTATACTATCTATCAAGGGATTGAAAAAATTGTTGACAAATTAATTAACGATGAATCTTTAGACAGCTTTATCCCTCCACTTGAAGAAATCATCCAAATAAGAGCTGTACAGGATTTTACTCCTTCCCAGGCAGTTGGATTCATCTTTCTCTTAAAGAAGGCAATTTATGAAGAACTTCGTAAAGAAGCAGAACCTGAAAAACTCTTAGATTTTCTTGCCCAAATTGACTCTCTTGCTCTTGTGGCTTTTGATATCTTCATGAAGTATAGAGAAAAAATCTACGACCTAAAGGCTAAAGAATTGATTGACAGAACATGGTGGATTCTGAAGAAATGGAATATAGTTTCAGAAATTGAAAATGAAACTGTAGAAAAAACAAAAAACTAATAAAGAGAGGTAGGGTGAAATGGGTATAGGATCAGCTTTTATAGTAGTTTTAGGATTAATAATTTTTGCTTACATTGGTACTGATATTTTAGGGCTGAATGGCTTATTTGCGATTTTTTTCCCCTATGCAGCTCTGGTGATATTTATAATTGGATTCATCTATAGGGTTGTCAAATGGGGAAAATCTCCTGTTCCATTTAGAATTCCAACAACAGCTGGGCAACAATTCTCTCTTCCATGGATTAAGTATAGCAAAATTGAAAATCCTGTGACTGGCTGGGGCGTAGCATTGAGAATGTTTTTTGAAATTGCCTTTTTCAGATCTCTCTTTAGAAACACAAAATCTGAAATAATTAATGGAAGACTTTACCTAGGTTCAAACAAATGGCTCTGGCTTGGAGCAATAGCTTTTCATTACTCATTTTTAATTATACTTATAAGACACTTAAGGTTCTTTACTGCTCAAACTCCTTGGTGTATTTCTGTGATTGACTCTGTTGACTCTTTCTGGCAGATTGGTTTACCCATGCTTTATATGACAGATATTGTAATTGCTGCTGCTCTTCTTTATCTTTTAGGAAGAAGAATATTTAATCCTCAAGTAAAATATGTTTCTCTTCCATCTGACTACTTCCCTCTTTTCCTTATAATTGGCATAGTTGCAACTGGTATTCTAATGAGATATTTTGCAAGAGTTGATATAACAAGCATAAAAGAACTTGCCATTGGATTAGCTTATCTTAAACCAACTGTACCTGATGGTATAGGAAGTCTTTTCTATATTCATCTGTTCCTTGTAAGTGTACTTTTTGCATACTTTCCATTTAGCAAGCTAATGCATATGGGTGGAGTATTTTTAAGCCCTACAAGAAATCTTGCCAATAATAACAGAATGAAAAGACATGTCAATCCATGGGATTATCCAGTTAAACATCGTCACTATGAAGAATATGAAGATGAATTTAGAGAAAAAATGAAAAAAGCTGGAATACCAGTAGAAAAGGAGTGAGACTATGGGACTGCCAAAACCAGAAGAATTAATCTCAACAGTTAATTTAAAAAAGATGCCATCCAAATGGTGGATGGATACTTTACCTGTAGAATTTAAGCCTGGCTTTTACTGTTACGGTGCTAAGGGAAAAAACCTTGAATATGTTGATTTCCCTAATGCAAGAGATTTTCATCCTACAGACCCTGACTGGAAACTTCCCGAAGACTGGAAAAAAATAGTAATTGAAGGAATCAGGCAAAGACTTGAAAGATTCAGGACATTTCATGTATTCATGGACATCTGTGTAAGATGCGGTGCCTGTGCTGATAAGTGCCATTTCTTCATTGGCTCTGGAGACCCTAAAAACATGCCGGTTCTCAGGGCAGAGCTTTTAAGATCAGTTTACAGAAAATACTTTACTACTGGTGGAAAAATCTTTGGAAGATATGGTGGAGCAAGAGACCTTGACCTTGATGTCTTAAAAGAACTCTGGTACTACTTCTATCAATGCACAGAGTGCCGTAGATGCTCTCTTTTCTGTCCATATGGAATTGATACAGCAGAAATAACAATAATAGCAAGAGAACTCCTGAATCTTCTTGGACTGAATACTGACTGGATATCCGGTCCTGTAGCAAACTGTTACAGAACTGGAAACCATCTTGGAATTGAGCCACATACAATGAAGTCAACTCTTGAGTTTATGTGCAATGATATAGAGGAAATAACAGGTATAAAAATCGAACCTCCAATTAATAGAAAAGGTGCAGAAATCCTATTTGTAACTCCTTCAGGTGACCTTTTTGCAGACCCCGGTATATACAACTGTATGGGATACATGATGCTTTTCCATGAAATCGGGCTTGACTACACATGGAGCACCTTTGCTTCAGAAGGTGGTAACTTTGGTTTCTTTACCTCACTTGAAATGGCGAAAAGACTCCACACAAAGATATATGAAGAGGCAAAACGCCTTAAAGTTAAATGGATAATTGGTGGCGAGTGCGGACACATGTGGAGAGTCTGGCATCAGTATCATAATACCTGGTATGGACCTGTAGACTTTCTTGAAGAACCTGTCTCTCCAATTACTGGAACAAAGTTTGAAAATGCAAAATCAAACAAAATAGTACACATAAGCGAATTTACTGCAGACCTCATCAGGCACGGTGTACTTAAATTTGACAAATCAAGGAATGATAACCTTATTGTTACATTCCATGACTCATGTAATCCATCAAGAGCAATGGGTTTATTTGAAGAACCGAGATACATTATTAAAAATGTCTGCAATCACTTCTATGAAATGCCAGACGAAACAATAAGAGAACAAACATTCTGCTGTGGTGGTGGGTCTGGATTAAATGCCGGTGAAATAATGGAACTCAGAATGAGAGGCGGATTCCCAAGAGCAAATGCTGTAAGATATGTTCATGAAAAATTTGGTGTAAACATGCTTGCCAATATCTGTGCAATTGATAGAGCAACCCTACCGCCACTAATGGACTACTGGGTACCAGGAGTTAGAGTAAGTGGAGTTACAGAACTTGTTGCTAACGCTTTGATAATGAAGGGCGAAAAGGAAAGAACAATGAATTTAAGGATGGAGCCACTACCTGGAAAGGAGGAACAATAAAATGTATGACGGATGGAAAATAATTATTGGCTTGATAGTTTTTGTATTAATAGTAACTCTGCCTTTCACAATGAGCATTGGAAGAGATTATATCCAGCCAAAACCAAGTATTGATACTCCTGAAATCCAGAAAATGGAAAAGAAACAATGCATTGAGCCAAAGCAATATATGCGGGAAGCTCATATTAAAATTCTTTATTCCTGGAAAGATTATGCTACAAGAGAGGGAAAAAGAGTTTATGTAGCAAGTGATGGTAAAACATATACAGTAAGCTTACAAAATACCTGTATGAAATGCCATTCTAACAAGGAAAAATTCTGTGACGAATGCCATAACTATGTTAATGTTAAGCCCTATTGTTGGGATTGCCACATTGAGCCTAAGGTTGGAGGGTTAAAATGATTACAAGAAGAGATTTTCTCAAAATAGCTGCTTTTTCATCACTACTCGGATTAGGTGGTGCTCTCACAATTAATGCATTTGAAAAAGAGTCAGGACAGAAAGTATTAAAAGATATCAAAGCATTAAAAGGTAAAAGATGGGCAATGGCAATTGATACAAGGAAGTTTAAAACTCAAGAGGACTTTGAAAAAGTTATAAGAGCATGCCATAAAGCCCATAATGTTCCTGAAATTGCTAACCCTCTTCATGAAGTAAAATGGATATGGACTGATGACTATGAGCACACATTTGCAGGCACTGCTGAAGAATATATCTCAAAAGAGGTAAAAGAAAGAAAATTTCTCCTGCTCTGCAATCAATGTGACAATGCTCCATGCGTCAGAGTCTGTCCTGTTAAAGCAACATTTAAAAGAGAAGACGGAATAACAATGCAGGATATGCATAGATGCATTGGATGTAAATTCTGCATGGCTGGATGTCCCTATGGTGCAAGAAACTACAACTTCCTTCCACCAAGAGACTACATTAAAGAGCTAAATCCAGAGTATCCTACAAGAACGCTTGGAGTCGTTGAAAAATGCACATTCTGTAATGAACGCATAGATAGAGGACTTCTTCCATACTGTGTAGAAGCTTCAGAGGGTAAGATTATATTTGGAGATCTCTATGACCCTAATTCTGAGATTAGAAAGGTGCTTTCTGAAAATATCGTTATTCGCAGAAAAGTTGAACTCGGCACACAGCCTATGGTTTTCTACATAATTTAAGGGGAGGTAAGAAATGCTTGATTTAGCGTTAAAAGGTAGACCAAGATACTGGATTTGGGTATCCTTTTTAATAACCATGATACTTATTGGTTTTATATGCTGGATGAGAGAACATCACATTGGTGCCGCTTTTACCACCGGACTCAGTAGAGATGTAACATGGGGATTTCATGTTGGTCAGTTAACATTCTTTGTTGGTGTTGCAGCCTCTGCTGTTCTTGTTGTTCTTCCATACTATTTCCACAACTATAAAGTATTTGGAAGAATTACTGTAATTGGAGAATTTCTTGCTGTAGGTTGTGTTCTTATAGCAATGCTTTCTGTTTTTGTCATTATGGGACAGCCTTCCCGTGTGTGGAATGTTTTGCTTCATGCTACACCTCATTCAATCATCTTCTGGGATATGGTTGTTCTTATAACCTATTTATCACTCAATTTGCTATGCGGATGGACAATTCTTCATGCTGAGAAAAAGAGTGCTCCACCGCCAAAATGGATTAAACCTTTTATTTACTGGGCAATTCTGTGGGCACCCTCAATTCACACAGTAACTGCTTTTCTCTATGCTGGTTTACCAGGAAGACCTCACTGGATGACAGCACTTCAGGCAGCTCACTTCCTTGCAACAGCTTTTGCCGCAGGTCCTTCACTGCTCATAATTCTCAGTATGATAATTAGAAAGGTCTCAAAATTTGATCCCGGTCAGCAGGCAATCAATAAACTTGCTGAAATAGCTACATATGCTTTAATAATTCACCTATTCTTCATAGGTCTTGAATTCTTTACTGCTTTCTACAGCCAGATTCCAGATCACATGAAGTCTTTAATATATCTCTACCAAGGGCTTGAGGGACACAACAGACTTGTTCCATGGATGGCTGTATCTACACTTTTAGCATTCACTGGATTAATCATATTCATATTCCCACCACTAAGAAAGTGGAATGTGACTAAAGTAATTGGAGCAGCCTGTATATTTTTCTCTATATGGATGGATAAAGGATTTGCCTTTGTAGTCAGTGGTTTCATCCCAAATCCATTTGACAGAGTTACAGAGGCATGGATTGCTCTAAATGAATTTCTGGTAGCTGCTGGAGTATGGTCAGTAGGTGCACTTGTAATAACCGTGCTTTATAAGATAGCAATCACAGTAAAAGAAAAGGCAGTTTTTGACAAATACGGTCAGAAACAGGTAGTAGATTAATATTCTAAAGTAAATAAAAAAAGCGGGCTTTAAAGCCCGCTTTTTTTATTCATAAAGGCCAAAAAGACTGTTTCTTGCCTTTGCCTTCAATGAAGCTCTAATAAAATCTCTAAATAGAGGATGAGGCATAAAAGGTTTTGATTTAAACTCTGGATGAAACTGACATCCTAAAAACCATGGATGCTCTTTTAATTCTATTATTTCAACAAGCTGACCATCAGGAGAAGTACCACTGAATACAACACCTTTTTCCTCAAGAACAGAGATGTATTTGTTATTAAACTCATATCTGTGTCTGTGTCTCTCTGAAATCTCTTTTGTTTTATAGGCTTCATAAGCCTTTGTGCCCTCTTTCAATATACATGGATATGCACCCAACCTCATTGTTCCACCTTTTTGAGAGTCAATTGAACGAATTTCAAAATTACCAGTTTTTGGATTGTACCATCTTTCCATAAGATAAATTACTGGATGTTCTGTATTAGGTTCAAACTCTGTTGAGTGAGCACCCTTTAGTCCTGCAAGATTTCTGCTTAACTCTACTATAGCACATTGCATTCCAAGACATATTCCAAAGAAAGGAATTTTATTCTCACGGGCATATTTGATTGCTTCAATTTTGCCCTCTATTCCACGACTACCAAATCCGCCTGGAACTAAAATACCATGGGCTTCTGAAAGATGTTTTTTTGCCCCATCTTTTTCTATGTCCTCTGCATTAACCCATAAGATATTAACCTTTGCTTCATTGGCGATTCCACCGTGAATTAGAGCTTCGTTAAGACTCTTATAAGAGTCCTTTAATCCTACATATTTACCTACAACAGCTATATTAATCTCTGTTTTTGGATTCTTGATTCTATTGACAACATCTTCCCATGCAGTCAGATCACCCAATCTATGAGGTAAACCGAGTTTCTTTTCAATTAGAAGGTCAAGTCCTTCCTGTTTAAAGTTCAAAGGAACTTCATAAACTGTTTCAACATCATGAGCTGAAATAACAGAGTCAAAATCAAGATTACAGTGAAGAGCTATCTTTTTCTTAAGTGCATGTGGCAGGGGACGGTCTGCTCTACACAGCAGAATATCTGGTTGAATTCCTATTGCTCTTAAACTGTTTACGCTGTGCTGAGTTGGTTTTGTTTTAAGCTCACCAGCACTTTTTACATAAGGAACAAGAGTAAGATGGATATATAAAACATTTTCCCGTCCAACATCATATCTAAACTGTCTTATGGCTTCAAGGAAAGGAAGTCCTTCAATATCTCCTACTGTTCCACCTACTTCTACAATAACCACATCAAAATCATTTTCTCCTGCTGCACTTTTTATAGCATCTTTTATCTCATCTGTAATATGAGGAACAACCTGAACTGTATGTCCGAGATAATCTCCTTTTCTCTCTTTGGAAATTACATTAAAATAAATTTTACCTGAAGTATAATTATTTACATGGGAAGTTTTAAGATGAGTAAATCTTTCATAATGTCCAAGATCCAAATCAGTTTCACAGCCATCATCAGTTACATAAACTTCTCCATGCTCAAAGGGACTCAGAGTTCCAGGGTCAACATTTATATAGGGATCAAGCTTTTGGATAGTTACTTTAAAACCCTTTGACTCAAGTAGAGCACCAATGGAAGCTGCGGCTATTCCTTTTCCTAAAGCTGATACTACACCACCAGTTATAAATATGTATTTAGGCATTTTTCAGCTACCTCCAGATCTTCTGGTGTATCTATTCCAAAGGAATCATATTCTGTGATTGCTATTTTAATTTTAATACCATTTTCAAGTGCTCGCAACTGTTCTAAAGCCTCTATTTTTTCAAGCCTTGATTGAGGAAGACTTACAAACTTTTTAAGAGTCTCAACTGTATATCCATAGATTCCTATGTGTTTGTACATAAAATGATTGGTTGAACTACCTTTTAAATATTTTTCTCTATCAAAAGGTATTGGACAACGGGAAAAATAAAGAGCATATTTATTGCTGTCAAATACAACCTTTACAATATTGGGATTGGTGAACTCACTTTCATTGTCAATTTTTTTTACAAGAGTTCCAATGAATTGATTTGAATCTATATTGTCTTTCATAAGACTTACAAGCTGGTCAATCATCTGAGGTTTTATCAAAGGTTCATCTCCCTGAAGATTAATTACAATTGAATCATTTTTTAAGTTATATCCATATTTTATTAATATATCAACTGCTTCAGCAATTCTGTCAGTTCCAGAGGGATGATTTTTTGATGTCATTAGAGCTTTGCCACCAAAATTATTAACACATTGAAAAACTCTCTCATCATCTGTTGCTATAAAAACATCCTCAATCAGATTAGAAGCCTTTGCTTTTTCATATACATGTTGAATAATAGGTTTATTTTTTAAAAGTGCTATGACTTTACCAGGAAATCTTGTAGATGAAAATCTTGCTGGGATAATAATTATAACCATAAATTTAATTTTTATGATAACATAAATATCTAATGTTGTTACCAGATTTCATAGAAGAGATTAAAAATTATTTAAAAATAACAATTAAAAGATATTTTTTACCAAGTTTGTCAGCTTTTTTACTTGTATTGAGTTTCCCGCCATTTGATCTTTTTTTTCTTGCCTGGTTTTCTTTTTTACCATTATTTTTCTTTTTAAATAAAGTTAATGATTATAAGACAGTATTTAAAGGCGGTTTGATTTTTGGTTTTCTATATTTTTTAGGAAATGTTTACTGGATATACCACTCTCTTTATTACTATGGTTCTGTTCCTCTTTTATTAAGCTATATTATTGTAGGAATTCTAGCTTTATATCTTGCTTTATATTCTGCCTTCTTTTCTTTAGTATATAAAAATTTATCAAATAATATACTATTTACCTCATTTTATGCACCTTTTATATGGGTTAGCCTTGAAGTTTTAAGAACCTATCTTTTTACTGGCTTTCCATGGGCATTGATAGGGTATAGTCAATATAAATTTTTATTAATTACTCAAATTGCTGATATTACAGGAGTTTATGGAATTTCATATCTTGTTCTCTTATTTAACTGTTTTATCTTTGACCTATGGAACTTTAAAGAGAAAAAGACCCGCTATCCCCTTTTACCTTATATTCAAGGTATTATAACTGTAATTGCCGTTTTATTAATCTTTATTTTATGTGTAACCTACGGGATAAAAAGACTTTATGAGCATGTTGATGGTAAAGAAGTTAAAGTAGCAGTAATTCAGGGAAGTATACCTCAAAATCAAAAATGGGATTTTAATAAAGTCAATGAAATCTTAAGTATTTATAAAAATCTTACAATACAGGCTAAAACCTATAATCCACAAATTATTGTCTGGCCTGAAACAGCAGTCCCATTTGTATTTGAGAAAAATAAATATTTCACCGAAGATTTAATACGCTTTGTTAAAGAACAAAATATATATTTGCTTTTTGGAAGTATAATGGAAAGACAAAATGACCATTACACAAATAGTGCTGTTTTGATTGACTCAAATGGAACAATTGCATATTTCTATGATAAAATACATTTAGTACCGTTTGGAGAGTATGTTCCTCTTAGAAAAATTTTATTTTTTGTTAACAAATTAACAGTTGGTATAGGAGACTATAAAGCTGGCAGTAGTTACAACGTAGCAATCACACCATTTGGAAAGTTTGCAACATTAATTTGTTATGAGATTATCTTTCCAGAACAGGTAAGAAAATTTTATCAAAAAGGTGGACATTTTATTGTAAATATTACAAATGATGGATGGTTTGGAAATACATCAGGACCCTATCAACATTTTTCAATGTCTGTCTTTAGAGCCATTGAGAATAGAAAACCATTGATAAGAGCTGCTAATTCTGGTATTTCTGGTTTTATAGACAGTAAAGGAAGAATAATAGATAAAACAAATCTATTTGAAAGGACCTATATAGTTAAAAATATTCAGGTTAATGAAAAATTAAGCTTTTATACCAAATATGGAGATATATTTGCATATTTATGTGTTGTTTTTTCATTGATTTTTATTATAAGAAATATAAGTTTTGGAGGTAAAAAATGGTTACATATGAAGATTTAAAAATTGTTTTAAAAGAAAATAAAGAAAAAATTTTTTCATTAAGGGACTGTCTTTGAAATAGATAAACTTAAAAAGAGATTGGAAGATCTAGATAAAAGTCTTCAAAAAGAAGAAATCTGGCAGGATATAGAAAAATTAAAAGAAATTCAAAAAGAAAAAAACAAGCTTTTAGAAATAATCGAACCTATTGAAAGTATTACAAACCGTTTTCTATACCTTGAAGAAGCTCTGAATATTGCTGAGTCAGAAGAGGAAGGCTATCTTCTTTTAAGAGATTTAGAGAGTGAAATAGAAGAGATAAAAAATAAAGTTGATAATCTTGAATTACAGCTTTTACTAAGTGGAGAACATGATAAAAATAACGCAATAGTATCAATTCATCCTGGTGCTGGTGGAACAGAAAGTCAAGACTGGGCTGAAATGCTTATGAGAATGTATTTAAGATGGGCTGAAAAAAAAGGATTTAATGTTAATATAATTGATTTACAGGTAGGTGAAGAAGCTGGAATTAAGGATGTAACTTTTATTGTTGAAGGACAGTATGCTTATGGATATTTAAAATCAGAGTCAGGAGTTCACAGACTTGTAAGAATTTCACCTTTTGATGCCAATAAAAGAAGGCATACTTCTTTTGTGGCTGTTTCAGTTTTGCCTGAGATTGAGGATGATATTCAGGTTGAGATAAAAGATGAAGATTTGAGAATTGATACTTTTAGAGCTTCAGGAGCAGGTGGTCAACATGTAAATAAAGTATCATCAGCTGTTAGAATTGTTCATATTCCAACTGGTATTATTGTTACATGTCAAACAGAAAGGTCTCAACATAGAAATAAAGAAATTGCTATGAAGATTTTAAAATCAAAACTTTATGCTTTATTACAAAAAGAAAAAGAAGAAAAAATTAAATCCATTACAGGCGATAAAAAAGAAATAGCTTGGGGTAATCAGATAAGATCATATATTCTTCATCCTTATAGGTTAATAAAAGATCATAGAACTGATATTGAGGTTTATAATGTTGAAGAAGTGCTGGATGGAGATATAGATGTATTTATTAAGGCTTATCTTAAAAAGTTTTCTTCAACTCCTTAATTTTTTTGTTTTTAGTGTTTAGAAGTAGTTATAGGTTTTGTTTTTTTGTTTAAATTTAATTAAAAAGCTTGTTTTATTTGTTTTTTAAGTGTTTAAATTTTTACGAGGTTTTTAACAAATTTAACAAAGCTTGTTTAAGCTAACTTTATAAAAACATTAAATGTTAATAACTTTGAGGTTTTAAACATTTTATTGCTCAGTTTGTTAATAATAGGATATAATGAAATGGTTTAAAATTGGTGGTGTTTATATAATTCTTTGATTTTAAAGATTTTTTAAATTAACACGCTTTTAACAGTAAAGTTTTTAACAAATGTTAAAAAGTTGTTGAAAAATGGATGGAATAAATAAAATTTGGCAAAAAATTCTTGAAATCATTGCACAGAAAGTAGGAGAATCAACTTTTGAACTGTGGTTTTCTCCTATAAAGCTTATTGATATTAAAAATTCAGAGATTTTTATTGAGGTACCAAATAGATTTTTTAAGGATTGGATAGAAGACAACTTTCCCTCAATTATTAGTGATGCCTTCTATCAGATTACAGGAAATCAAATATCTGTTCGTTATATTATTACAGGAAAGGAACAGGAAGTTTTAGTTGAGGAAAAAAGGCAGGTAGTAAAAAGAGGAAACTTAAATCCGAGATATACATTCAGCACCTTTGTTGTAGGTCCATCAAATCAGTTTGCTCATGCTGCAGCACTAAGAGTTGCTGAGAATCCGGGATTTGCCTACAATCCTCTTTTTATATATGGTGGAGTTGGTCTTGGTAAGACTCATTTAATAACAGCAATTGGGAATTATATTCTTGATAAAAATCCAGATATGAACGTGTGTTACATGTCTTCAGAACAGTTTACAGGAGAGTTTGTTTCTGCAATAAGACATGAAAAGATGCCAGAGTTCAGACAAAAATACAGAACTCTTGATGTATTTCTTGTAGATGATATTCAATTTATTGCTGGCAAGGACTCAACTCAGGAAGAGTTTTTTCATACATTTAATGAGCTTTATTTCAATCAAAAACAGATAGTTATTTCAAGCGATAGACCACCTATGGAGATTTCAGATATTACAGATAGGCTTCGTTCAAGATTTGGAATGGGACTCATTGCAGATATTCAGCCACCAGAAATAGAAACAAGACTTGCTATTTTATATAAAAAAGCTGAAATTGAAGGAATTAAACTTCCTGAAGATGTTGCATATTTTATAGCATCAAGAGTTAAATCGAATGTTAGAGAACTGGAAGGCTCTTTAATAAAGTTATGTGCATATATTTCTATTACAAAGGTTCCAATAACTATGGATGTGGCAAAACATGTTTTAAGAGACTTACTTCCCGATGAAAACAAACCAATAACAATTGATTTAATTCAGCAACATGTCTGCGAAGCTTTAGGTATAAGAGTTCAAGATATTAAGTCAAAAAAGAGAACTAAAGAGATCGCTAATGCAAGAAAAATAGCTATGTACATAACAAAAAAATTAACAAATTTATCACTTGCTGAAATAGGTAATGCCTTTGGTGGCAAGGATCATGCAACTGTGATATATGCCTGCAAGCAGATAGAAAAGGAAAGACAAAAAGATGAAGCTCTGGCAAAACTTATAGATAGCATAGTAAGAAAATTACAGGAGAATAAATAAAATTGAAAAGCATCTGTTTTAAAAAAGTTCTAATATAATGTAGGAGGGATGAAATGCATATAAGGCTAAAAAAACAGAAAATACAAGAAGCTCTTGCAAAGATTCAAAACATAGTTGAGAAAAAGAGTATAATGCCTGTATTGAATCATTTTCTTATGGATGTGTCTGACTCTGCACATATTTTAGCTACTGATCTTGAGACAGCTGTAAAACTACCAATTGAAGTAGAAGTTTTTGAGCCAGGAAAAACCTGTATACCTGCAAGAAAATTTTATGAGATTGTAAAGGAACTTGATGAAGACATTGAAATTATGCTTTCAGAACAATGGCTTAAAATTCAATCGGGAAGATCAAACTTCAGGCTTGCAACACTGGATGCTTCTGAGTTCCCTGTCTGGCCTCAGATTGGAGATGTCACACAGATTAATCTATCAAGAGATTTGCTTCTAACAGCAATAGACAAAACAATCTATGCTTCAGGAGAGGCTGATGCAAGATATGTTCTAAATACACTTCTTTTTGAGATAAAAAACTCAGAACTTCATGTAGTGGGAACTGATGGACATAGACTTGCTCATTTTATAACAACTGCTCCAAGTGGTTTAACAGAGCAGAAAGTTATACTGTCAAAAAAATCTCTCAATGAACTAAAAAAGTTTTTGTCTTTAGCGGAAAATGTTTCAATGCTAATTGGTAAAACACATGTAATGATAGAGATGGATGGAGTAAGTTTTCTTAGCAGAATGATAGAAGGTGAATATCCCAATTATGAACTATATATTCCAAGAGATAATGATAAACAGGCTATTGTTGATAAAGGTCTGTTTATAAATTCACTTAAAAGAGTTTCTGTCTTAAGTAGAGATAGACAGAATGCTGTTAAGACAGAATGGAGTGAAGACTTAGTCGTTGTTTCTTCATATGATCCAGAAGTTGGAGAAGCTCAAGATGAGCTTAGTATTGATTATCAGGGCGAACCAATTGTTATAGGTTTTAATGCAAAGTATTTAGTAGATGCTCTTGAGAGACTCACATCAGATAAAGCAAAAATTACTATGAGTGAGCCAGATAAGGCTGTATATATAACAGATGTTAATGAGACTTCTTTTGTATATGAAGCGGTTGTTATGCCACTGAGACTTTAAACTTTGAATATTGAATTTTAAATCGCCAAAAGTGCGGAGGAGGAAGTAAAGTGAACAAGGAAGAGACTTATAGAGTTGAAGATATAAAGATTCTTAAAGGGCTTGAAGGTGTAAGAGCTCGTCCTGCAATGTATATTGGCTCAACAGGAATTGAAGGACTTCATCATCTTGTTTATGAAGTAGTGGACAATAGTGTGGATGAAGCTCTGGCAGGTTTTTGTAATAAAATTGAGGTTTATTTGCATAAAGATGGAAGTTGCACTGTAAGTGATAATGGTAGAGGTATTCCAATAGGAGTTCATCCTGATGATCCTGAAGGTAGAACCGCCCTTGAAATCGTGCTTACAGAACTTCATGCAGGAGGAAAGTTTGAGTCTAAAGCTTACAAGGTTTCAGGTGGACTTCATGGAGTAGGACTTAGCGTTGTTAATGCCCTCTCTGAAGAGCTTGAGGTTGAAGTAAAAAGAGAAGGTAAACTGGTAAGACAGAAGTATTGTCGGGGTATTCCTCAGGGCAGACCTGAAGTTGTAGGTCAGTCAACTTCTACCGGAACTACCATAAGATTCAAACCTGACCCTGAAATATTTGAAGTTACAGAGTTTTCAAGAGAGATTCTTGCAGAGAGATTTAAGGAATTAGCTTATCTAAACAAAGGATTAAAGATTACTCTTATTGATGAAAGAGACGGATTTAGGGAAGATTTTATAAAAGAAGGAGGAATTGTATCTTTTGTTGAGGATTTAGGCAAAGGAAAGAAAATTTTACATCCAAAACCAATATACATTTCTGGAGAAAAAGACAGAATTATTGTGGAAATTGCTCTTCAGTACAATGAAGGTTACTCAGAAGAAATTCTTACTTTTGTGAATAACATTAATACAAAAGAAGGTGGCACCCACTTAGTAGGATTTAAGTCTGCTCTCACAAGAACAATAAATAGTTACGCCATTGCCAATGGACTTTTAAAAGAGGGTAAAGAGTCTCTTTCAGGTGAGGATGTAAGAGAAGGCATTGTAGCTGTGATAAGTGTAAAGATTCCAGAGCCTCAGTTTGAAGGACAGACAAAGATGAAGCTTGGCAACAGTGAAGTAAAAGGCGTTGTAGAAACAATAGTTAATGAAAAACTTGCACGATGGCTTGAGGAAAACCCCGTTTATGCGAGAAAGATTGTTGAAAAAGCAAAAGAAGCTGCCCGTGCCCGTGAAGCTGCTAAAAAGGCTAAGGAACTTACTCGAAGAAAAGGCATTCTTGAGGATACAACTCTTCCTGGAAAACTTGCTGATTGCACTGAAAAGGATCCCGGTCAAGCAGAACTCTTTATTGTTGAGGGTGATTCAGCAGGAGGTTCAGCAAAGCAGGCAAGGGACAGACGAATTCAGGCAGTGCTTCCTTTAAGAGGTAAGATTCTAAATGTAGAAAAAGCAAGAATTGATAAGATGTTAACCTCTGAAGAGATAAAAACACTTATTACAGCAATTGGAGGTGGTATTGGTAAGGAAAACTTTGATCCAGAAAACATTAGATACCATAAAATAATTCTCATGACAGATGCAGATGTAGATGGTGCTCACATAAGAACTCTTCTTTTGACCTTTTTCTACAGACAGATGCTTCCTTTAATTGAAAAAGGTTATCTCTACATAGCTCAACCACCACTTTATAGAGTAAAAAGAGGTAAATGGGAAAGATACATACAAACAGAGAATGAGATGAAGGAATTTTTGATGGAGATAGCAGTTGATGAAATTGTATTACACGGTAGTACAGATTTAGAGAAAAAAAAGAGTTTTCTCAGGTTACTTTTTGAGTACGGAAAAATTCTTGAAGATTTTGAAAGAAAAGGATTTTCACCGTCCTACATAGAACAGATGCTAAATGCCGAGCATCAAGAAGGCTTTTCTAATTTAAAGGATTATGTAGTTCTTAAAGACATATTTGACAAAATTCAATCAATTCCAGAGATAAGAGAAGGTGAGAATTATGTAATTCAGATTAAAAACGAAGAGATCAAAACATCTTCTCTTTGGCAACTCTACAGCAAAATTATGGAATCTATTAAAAAAGGTCTTACAATTCAGAGATATAAGGGACTTGGCGAGATGAATCCAGAACAGCTGTGGGAGACGACAATGGATCCTGAAAAGAGAACTTTAATGCAGGTTACAGTTGAGGATGCTCAAAAGGCAAATGATATATTTACCATACTTATGGGAGATGAAGTTGAGCCAAGAAAGGAGTTTATTGTAAAACATGCTCTTGAAGTACGAAATCTTGATATTTAGGAGAAAGCATGCTTGATTTAAAATTTATTAGAGAGAATCCAGAAAAAGTAAAAGATGCACTTCAAAAAAGAGGATATGAGATTAATTTTGATGAATTTCTATCTCTTGAAGATAAAAGGCTTAGCCTTTTAAGAGAGATTGAGAATAAGAGAGCTATAAGAAATTCTGTGTCTCAGGAAATTGCGAACTTAAAAAAATCACATACTGATAGTTCAGAAGTCGAAACTCTCATTCAAAGAATGCGTCAATTAGGAGAAGAACTTAGTGAAATGGAAAAAAAACTTAAAGAACTGGAAGATCAGATAAGACAGTTTATTCTTTACATTCCTAATATACCTCATAATACAGTTCCTGTTGGTAAAGATGAAACAGAAAATGTAGAGGTAAGAAAGTGGGGAAGTCCACCAGAGTTTGATTTTGAACCTCTCAATCACTGGGATATTGGAGAAGTTCTTGGAATAATTGATTTTGAAAGAGCTGGAAAAATTGCAGGAAGTAGATTTGCTGTAATGAGAGGGTTAGGTGCTAAGCTTGAACGTGCTTTGATCAATTTTATGCTTGATTTACATACTTCAAAAGGATATATTGAGATTTTCCCTCCTCTTCTTGTAAATAGAGAAACAATGATAGGAACAGGACAACTTCCCAAGTTTGAAGAGGATCTATTTAGAACAGTTGAGCCTGAATTCTATCTTATCCCCACTGCAGAAGTTCCTGTAACAAATCTTCATAGAGAGGAGATTTTATCAGAAGATGATTTACCAATCTACTATGTTTCCTATACTCCCTGTTTCAGGCGTGAAGCAGGTTCATACGGAAAAGATGTTAGGGGACTTATCAGGCAGCATCAGTTCAATAAGGTGGAACTTGTAAAGTTTGTGAAACCTGAAGACTCTTATGAAGAGCTTGAATCACTTACAAGGGATGCAGAAGAGGTTCTTCAAAGGCTTGGACTGCACTATAGAGTTGTAGCACTTTGTACGGGAGATTTAGGTTTTTCTGCTGCTAAAACATACGATATTGAAGTATGGCTTCCTGGACAGAAGCGTTATAGAGAGATCAGTTCCTGTTCTAATTTTGAGGATTTTCAATCAAGAAGGGCAAATATTAGATTCCGTAGAAGAGGTAAGAAGGGCACAGAGTTTGTTCATACATTAAATGGTTCAGGATTGGCAATAGGAAGAACAGTTGTTGCCATTTTGGAAAATTATCAACAAAAGGATGGTTCTGTTAGGGTCCCTGAGGCTTTAATACCCTATATGGGTGTTGATGTTATAAGATGATTCAGCCTGTAATTGACAGCTCTGGCATTATTCATATCTTTAAAGGTAAACAGACAGAGCCGATTAAACTCGTAATTGGAGAGATTTTAACTGCTGAGATAATGGACATATTTCCAACAGGAAATGTTCAGATAAAGATAAATGACAGAATTCTTGTTGCTCAGCCACAAAGAGAACTTCCATTGAATAAAGGAGATACCGTTTATCTAAAAGTTGAAAAACCTCTTTCTGACGGAACTATCCCACTAAGAATTTTATCTACCTCTGAATTAGAGACAACTCAGCAACCTTTTTCAAATAGGGAAATCTCGGAAAAAATCTTAAAACTTATAGAAGTTATATTCACTGATAAAACAACTCAAAGCCTTAATGAATCATCATATCTCAATCAAATTAAAGAGATCTTAAATTTTCCATTAGAACAGCTTCCTCATTCAGAAAAGAGTAGTTTACTGAAAAAGCTGGCTCAGACTCTTTTATCACAAGAGGTGACTACAGATTCTTTAAAAGAACTGATAAATTTGCTTGAAAATAAATCCCTATTTAAAGAGAAAGTAACTTTACTGAATAGTCTTTTAGTATCCCGTGATGAAATTGCCGAGAAACTTCAGAAAGTTCTTTTAAATACAGGAGTTAGTTTTGAAGCAAAACTAAGAAGTTTTATTTCAGCCCCTGAAAGAATTCAAAACATACAGGAAGATCTAAAAGTGGTACTTAATCAAATTCTCAGAGAAGCAAAAGAAAAGGGAATATATGAGGTAGCTGATAAAGTTGAGAATATTCTCAGACATATTGATGGTTATCAAGTTCTTTCAAAAACCTTTCAAAGTTTTTTTACATTTCTTCCTCTTTTATGGAAGGATATAGAGGGTGGAAACTTTGCATTCAAGTCATTAAAAAAACAGGGGAAAGAGTATTATTCTGTTTTTATAAATCTTAAAATAAAACAAGACTTTTTATCCTTTGTTGTTACGATGATTAATAGAAGTTTTTTTATAAGTTTTTCTGGAAAGCCTGAATTTGTTGATATTATTAAAAGTTACGAGGAAGATTTAAAAGAAAGATTTTATAAGCAGGGTTTGATTCTTTCGGGTATAAACTATGTTACAATAATTGAAGAACTTTTAAAACAGTGGGGAATAGAGGAAGGATTGGTTAGTGTAGTAATATGAAAGAAGAGACTAAAAAGGCAGTAGCATTAAGATATGAAAAAGATAAAGACTCAGCCCCAAAGGTTGTAGCAAAGGGAAGAGGCTGGATTGCCGAAAAAATTATAGAGCTTGCAAGACATCATGGAGTTCCTTTAAAGGAAGATGAAACTCTTGTAGAGGTTCTTTCAAAGCTTGACCTTTATGAGGAGATTCCTGTTGAATTATACAAAGCAGTAGCTGAAATCCTTGTTTTTGTTTATCAGATTAAGGGAAAAATTAAATGATGGATGTTTTAAATAAAATAGTTGAGGCTAAAAAAATAAGAGTAAGTGAGTTAAAGAAAATTAAGCCCATTGAAGAAATAAAAAAACAGGCACAGACCATTAAAACTGTCTCCAAATTTTATAAAGCCATAAAAAAATTACCCCATGAGCCAATAAAGCTTATTGCAGAGATAAAGAAAGCATCTCCAGTTAAAGGACTGCTTAAAGAGTATGATGTTTTAAAAATGGCTGATTTATATATATCCTCTGGTGCTGATGCTATTTCAGTGATTACTGAAGAGGATTTTTTTCTTGGAAGTCCAGAGTTTTTAACAAAGATAAAAGAAAAATATCCTCATGTCCAGGTTTTAAGAAAGGACTTTATTTTTGATGAATATCAGATATATGAATCAAAGATGCTCAAAGCAGATGCTATTCTTTTAATTGCCTGCATTTTGAGTAAACAGCAGTGCAAAACCCTCTATGAAGTTGCAAAGTCTCTTCAAATGGATGTTTTATTTGAAATACACAATGAAGAAGATTTAGAAAAAGCTTTTTTTGCAGGAGTGGACATAATAGGAATAAACAACAGAAACCTTAAAACTTTTCAGGTTGAGCTTAATACTACTTTCAGGCTTAAAAAATTAATTCCTGAGGATAAAGTGGTAGTTAGTGAGTCAGGGATTTCTGAAAAAGTTCATGTTCAGGAACTTGTTAAAAATGGTGTTGATGCGATATTGGTAGGAACATCAATTATTTTGAGCAGTAATCCAGCAGATAAGATAAAGGAGCTCAAAAATGCAAAATAGAAGAATTCCAAAAGTTATGTCAACTCAACATCCTGACAATGTCTCTATTCCTTTTTTTGCAGAGACATCAGATATGTCAGGAGAGGACGAAATTCAGGAAGCCTATTATGCTTTTTCTCATCTTGGGTGCTGTGAACAGATGTGGGATAGTGAAGGAAAGGAAGTTGACAACTATGTGGTAAAAAAGCTTTTAACTAACTATGCTTATTTTTTTAAACAAAAAAGACTGGGAAGAGATGTTTTTCTTACTTTGAGAGTTCCTAATCCTGCAGTTGAAAAGGAAGAGGCAAAAATTTTGCTAGAAACCTTAGAAAGCATTCCTCGGTCTTTTGATTTAGCAAAAATTTTTTATGGAGATGAGGTTTTTCCTCCTGTTTTTGAAGTAATTCTGCCTCTTACAACATCCGCTGTAGAGCTAAATAGAATTTATTACTTTTACAAAAACTTCATTTATGAAAGACAGCATAAAAATATACATGAAAATGACATAACCTTAGCTGAATGGATAGGAAAGTTTTTGCCAGAGGAAATAAATGTAATTCCTCTTTTTGAAGATATACCCTCCATGTTAGATTGCGATAAAATTGTTTCTGAATATTTAAAAAATAAAAAAATATCTAATGTAAGAGTCTTTTTAGCTCGTTCTGATCCTGCGATGAACTATGGATTAATAAGCGCTATTCTTGCTAATAAGATTGCTTTAAAAAAATTAGAAAAACTTTCTCAAGAAAGACAAGTAGAGATATATCCAATTTTAGGAGCAGGTTCACCACCATTCAGAGGTAATTTAACCCCTTATACAGTTGACAAAGTTTTATCAGAATACTCCTCAGTTGAGACTTTTACAGTTCAGTCTGCTTTTAAATATGACAATCCAGTTGAACATGTTATTGAAGCAATAAGAAAAATTAAAAATTTTGTGAGATATCCTTTAAAGGATTTTGATGAAAATCTTGCAGTTTATTTTATTGATAAAATCTCCACTCAATATAGAAAAGAGGTTGAATATATAGCTCCTTTAATTAATGAAGTAGCTAAATATGTGCCTAAACGAAGAATGAGAAAACTGCATGTAGGACTTTTTGGTTATTCAAGAAGTCTGGGAAGTGTAAGACTGCCCAGAGTTATATCCTTCTGCTGTGTCTGTTATTCAATAGGACTTCCTCCAGAGTTGTTAGGATTAAGCATTTTAAGTAAAAAAGAATTTGAAGAAATCAAAAATATTTATAAAAATATTGAATACGACCTGTCAATAGCAATGCAATATTTTAATCCCAAGTGCTTTGAAATTTTATCCTCTGAGGTTAGAGAAAGTTTATTAACATCCATAGAATTGGTTAATTCGTTAAACCTTTCTTATGAGCCTGATTTAAATCATAGAGAAAAAACATCACAGATTGTAAAAATTATAAAAAATGGTATTAATCATTTTATTGCTGATATTCTAATAGAGGCAGCCCATATAAGAAAATTTCTTGGTTGAGGATAAAATTGCCGTTGCAACAGAATTTAAATTTTTCTTATCATATAAAAATGTCCAAGTCCTGACTTTATCAATTAGACCCCGAAAATTGACATTTTAGCCTCGTAAACCCTTGATTTTACTTAATCCTATTTTTTATTTTCATTTCTGGAAAAACAAGGCACAGGTATCTATTCAGTCTTGGCAGGCTTGAAGATTTCCTGAACACAGAGTCATTTAAAAAACTTGCAAAGAGAGCATTAGGGCAGGAAGAACAAAAGCTTGAACTTAGAAAAATCTCAGAGGGAAGAATACTCAACTATGGACATTGTCTGATAAAGAAACTCTGGGATAGATTGAGTCTTGATGAATTTTTCAACTCTGTGACAGAAAACAAAAGGGCTGATATTGCAAAGGCAGTATTTTACATGACAACAAGGCATATGATCTCATCAGACAGTAAACTTGGAATGTATGAGACAAAGCAAGAGTATCTTGGATTTGAAAGTATTGGGATAAATCATCTGTACAGGGCACTTGATGTTTTAGCAGATTTTAAAGACAGTCTTGAGAAGCATCTATTCAATATGAGATATAATCTTTTTAACTCATCAGTGGATGTTGTGTTTTATGATGTAACGACCATATATTTTGAGAGTCAGCAAGAGGATGTGTTAAGGAAGTATGGATTCAGCAAAGATGGTAAAATTGGCAGTGTTCAGATAGTGCTTGGATTACTCATAGACATGGAAGGATTTCCAATAGGATATGAAATATTTCCTGGAAACACCTTTGATGCAAAGACATTGATACCCTTTTTAGAGAAAATAAAGAAGAGATTTTCACTAAACAGGATAATAATAGTAGCAGACAGGGGTATAAACAGCAGGCTCAACTTACTTAAGCTAAGAGAGCTTGGATTTGGCTACATAGTGGGATTAAGACTTAAGAGTGCAGATGGAGAGCTTTTAAAAGAAGTATTTAATCCAGAGGGATTTGTAGAAATACAGACAGAGGCGGGATTGTTCAAATACAAACAGATCAAGCATACATTTAAAGTTAAGGATGAACGAGGCAGAACAGGACAGATAACAGACACAGTAGTAATAAGCTATTCAGAAAAGAGAGCAGAAAAAGACAGGGCAGAGAGAGCCAGGCTGATACAGAAAGCCTTAAGACTGCTTGAGAGTCCCTCTGTCATAGAAGGATTAAACAAAAGAGGTGGCAAGAAATACATAAAAGCGGAAGGGAAAAGAGGATACAGTCTTGATGAGGCTCTGATAGAGCAAGACAGCCTTTTTGATGGATACTACTGTGTTCAGAGCACAGAGGAAAACCTGACAGCACAGCAAGTTCTCAAAGCCTATCACAGCCTGTGGAAGATAGAGGAGTCTTTCAGGATAATGAAACACAGCATAGAGGTAAGACCTGTATATCACTGGACAGAGAGAAGGATAAGGGGGCATCTGGTTGTGTGTTTTCTAGCTTTTTTATTTATGAGGATGCTGGAGGATGCAACAGACAGAGCAGCCACATCTGAAAGAATAAAGGAAGCCTTAAGGAGTGTCACATTGACAGAGTTTAGTCTTGATGGACAGGTATATTACTTAAAGAACAAGATTGACAGAGTAGCTAAGTCTCTATTCAGAGCATTAAAAGTAAAAGAGCCAGCCAATATAACAGCCAGAGAAGATTTCAAAATATAAACCTGCTTAAAAATCAAAAAACTACGAGTTTTGTTGTACAAAAAATTGCCATTTTTAAAAATAAAATTCAATATTTTCAATGAGTTATAAAATTTAATTGATAAACTCAGGAAAATGGGCAATTGAAAGGAAAATTCTTAGGTTTGTGGTTACAATATTAAATTTGACTATGTTTGATTCAGTTTTGAATCGGTTGTTGCATTCCGAGAGATTTCTTCCTTTGCAATTCTATCAAGAATTCCATTAATAAAGGCAGCACTTTCTTTTGTAGAGTATTTTTTTGCAATCTCCACAGCTTCATTTATTGTGACCTGATAGGGAATATCGTTCCGATATAGTATTTCGTAGATTGAAAATCTTAAAATATTTTTGTCTATTGGTATAATTCTTTCTAAATTCCATTTTTCGGCGTATTTTTGAATAGTTTTGTCAATAGTCTCAATATGTTCAATTGTTCCCTCTATCAACTGATTTGCAAAAGTTTTTATATGATGATCCTGTTCATTATTTCTCTCCCAAAAATTTTCAATTTCTTCCTGCAATAAGTCATAATCACACATTTTTTTTGTATTTTCATTCATTTCACATGCATAAAGAAACTGTAAAACATATTCTCTTGCTTTTCTCCGCTTCATTTTATGTCTTAATTTTAAAATTATTTCAGCTGTTTCATGACTTGAGCCATTTCAATGGCAACCATAGCTGCATCCCAGCCTTTATTACCTGATTTTGAACCAGCTCTTTCTATTGCTTGCTCAATAGTATCTGCTGTAATTATTCCAAATGAAACAGGTATGCCTGTTTCTAAAGAGACAAGAGCAATACCTTTTGATACTTCAGCGGCAACGTAGTCAAAATGAGGAGTTGCACCTCTAATTATAGTACCAAGACATATAATTGCATGAAATTTACCTGATTGGGCTAATGTTTTTGCAACTAAAGGAATCTCAAATGAACCAGGAACCCTTACGATTTCTATATCTGTATCGTATGCTCCGTGTCTAACCAGAGCATCAAGAGCTCCTTCAAGAAGCCTTGAAGTGATAAATTCATTAAATCTGCTTACAACAATACCAAATTTTAAACCTTGAGCATCAAGTTTTCCTTCAATAATTTTCATTTTTCCTCCTCCTATGGATAAAATAACTCAAATCTTCTCATTCTAACATTTATTACTAAAGCAATTCCTATAAAATTAGCAACCAATGTTGTACCCCCGTAACTCATGAATGGTAAAGGAATTCCTACTACTGGCATAATTCCAAGAGTCATTCCAATATTTATAGAAAAGTATAAAACAAAAATTGAAGTAAAACCTATTGAAAGAAGCTTTCCAAAATTGTCCTTTGCAATTACAGATGTGTGAAAAAGTCGGATAAAAATAGTTAAATAAAGTGCTAAAAGTATAGTGCACCCTATAAATCCCCATTCTTCTGCAAAAATGGGAAATATAAAGTCAGTGTGTCTTTCTGGAAGAAATTTTAAAGGACCCTGCGTACCTTCAAGAAATCCCTTACCAAATAGTCCACCAGAGCCTATGGTTATGACTGACTGCATAATATTGTAACCAATCCCCTTTGGATCTATACTTGGATCAATAAAAGCAATTAGTCTGTTTTTTTGGTATTCCTTCAGTCCTTCCCAAAAAATCTCCCACAGAAAAAATATTGAGATAATTAACAGAGAAAAAAGAAGTACTAGCAATCTTAGAGGAACTCCTTTATAAATAATCATTATAAATGTGATTGTAAAAAGTAAAATAGCTGTTCCGAGATCAGGCTGTTTGATAATAAGTATAAATGGTATTATTCCAAAAATAATTAGAGTTTTTATTGTATCCTTTACTGACAATGGCGATTGTTTATTGTCAAGAAAAGCTGCAAGGCATATTATAGAGACTATTTTGAATATTTCAGAAGGCTGAAAAGAGAAAAATCCTAGATTTATCCAACGTTTTGCTCCCATTGCTGTTTTACCTGCAAAAAGCACTATAATGAGAAGCAAAACTCCAGTAATGTAAAATATTAACCAGAAATTTTTTAGTTTTGTATAATCAAACGTTACAAAGATAAACAAAAATACCACAGCTATTATAAGCCAAATCAGTTGCTTTACATAAAAAGGAGGGTGTTCTCCTTCATCGAGAGGTGGTCTTGTGGCACTATAAATTGTCAGTATCCCAATAATACATATAAAAAGAACTACAGCAAAAGTAATCCAGTCAAAGTATGTTATTAATCTTCTATCAATTTTTAACATTCAGTTGCCTCTTTTTAAGAATGTAACCTTCAAGTATGTTTTTTGCTACAGGGGCTGCTACTGCACCTC
This sequence comes from Thermodesulfovibrio aggregans, assembly GCF_001514535.1. Classification (NCBI taxonomy): domain Bacteria; kingdom Pseudomonadati; phylum Nitrospirota; class Thermodesulfovibrionia; order Thermodesulfovibrionales; family Thermodesulfovibrionaceae; genus Thermodesulfovibrio; species Thermodesulfovibrio aggregans. The sequence goes on from NZ_BCNO01000001.1 coordinate 499,486, forward strand.
CGCTTCCTCCATGTTCAATAATTACGGAAAAAGCCATCTCTGGGCTGTCCACTGGAGCAAAGCCAATAAACCATGCATGATGTTCAATATTTTTATATGATAACTTTTCTTTAAGTTTTTTGCTAACTACCTGAACTGTTCCTGTTTTTCCACCAAACTTTATAATGTAAGAACGAGCACCTGAAGCTGTTCCTTCTGGTTCATTTACTACTCCAGATAGTGCATTTTTGATTATTTCAAGATTTTTAACATCAAGATTCAAATTTTCTTTTTCAGATTTACTTCCTTTAACTAAATATGGAGTAATTTTGTTTCCTCCATTAACTATCGTAGCCATAACCCGAGCCATCTGTATGGGTGTTACTTTCAGAAATCCCTGTCCAATAGCTGTGTTATAGGTATCACCTAAAAACCAGGAAGTCTTCTTTACACTTTTTTTCCATTCTTCATCAGGCACAAGTCCTGATTTTTCATCTGCACTAAATCCTGTAACGCTTCCCAATCCTAATAAGGTAGCGTATTTATATATTCTTTTTATCCCGAGTATTTTACCAAGTTCATAAAAGTAGACATCACAGGATTCAATAAGAGCTCTTCTAAGATTTACAGCTCCATGTCCTTCTTTTCTCCAGCAACCAAAAGTCCATTTCCCCAGAGTTACACCTCCTGTGCAATTTACTAAGACTCTATCAGGTGTTATAACTCCTTCTTCAAGTCCAGCAAGCGCAGTAATTATTTTAAATGTTGAGCCCGGTGCATATAGTCCTTGAGTTGCTCTATTAAGCAAAGGATTTTTGGGATTGTTTGTTAATTCATTCCAGTATTGCGGTGGGACACCTTCCACAAATTTATTAGGGTCAAAGGATGGAGAACTTACTAATGCTAATACTTCGCCAGTATCAGGTTTTATAGCAACAAAAGCTCCTGAGTAGTTTTCAAAAGCTCTATATGCCGATTCCTGAAGTAGAGCATCAATTGTTAAGTATAGATCTTCACCCTTTATAGGTGGTGATTCTTTAATAAGCCTTAGTTCTCTGCCAAGTGCATCAACTTCAATAATTTTTTCTCCCGGAATTCCAATCAGAATATCATCAAATAATTTTTCCAGTCCAGTTTGCCCTACCTGAAAATAGGATGGTAATTTTTGATATTGAGGATTACTCTTTATCTGTTGTTCTGTGATTTTACCGAGATATCCCAGTAAATGAGCAGTTGCATGACCAAAAGGGTAATGTCTTTTAAGTTCTGTTTCTATTATCAACCCCGGTATTTCAGAACGTCTTGCTTCAAGCATAGCTATTTCTTTGAATGTTAGATCTTCTTTTATTTTTATAGGAATATAAATACTTTCAGTTTTTGTGTTAAGTCTATTCTGTAATTCTTCTTGAGGAATGTTTAAAATTTTAGATAGTAAATTTAAGTCTATTTTATCTGCATATTCAGGTGAAATTAATGCTGCAAATGAAGGAATATTCTCAACAAGAGGGATTCCATTTCTATCATAGATAATTCCCCGGGGAGCAGGGATTTTTATTATTCTGATTCTGTTTTGTTCTGCAAGTTGTTTGTATTTATCTGCGTTAAGAATTTGAATTTGCCAGAGTCTCAGTAAAAGTATAAAAAATATTACAAATATGGTACCTAAAAATAGGAAATCTTTTTTTTTCATGGCTTTCTCCTGCTTAAAATCAAGCCAATTGGGATATTGATAAGTCCTCTAAGAAATACGGCCTTAAAAAGCTGGGTATTAAAGCTAAAATCAAAAAAGTATATCATAATCAAACTGCTAATAATCTCATCAATTATAGTAAAAACAAATATCACAAGAGCCTTAAAAATTTCTGTCCAGTGAAAAAAGAGTTGTCTTACCAATACTATTAACAAAACACCTGTAATTGTTTTTGATATTACCGCGGGACCAATTATTCCTTGAAAAAAGTCTTCTATTAGTCCGATCATTACAAAAAATAAAACAGGTAATACTTCTGAAGGTGCTATTTTCTTTTGTTCTACCTCAGGGAAGAAGTAGTCTATAACAAAAAGATAAATCAGTAAAAATGAGAAATTAAAACTTATATTTCCAATTGTAAAAATCTGTTCAATAAAAAACGCGGAAAATATAAGTACGCTCCACTTGGTTAGATGTCTCATATCAGGCTTTTAATTATAGCGACTTCTTCAATTGTTAAGTCTGATTGGTAGGGTACAACATCTATATTCTGAAAAAATCCCTTTTTCTTTTCTATTTTTTTTACAACTCCAACCTTAATTCCTTCAGGGAAAATACCGTCTGTTCCAGAGGTAATTAATCTGTCTCCAACCATTATGTCTTCTTCTACAGGAATATATTTAAGAATACACATATTTGTTCCTGTGCCACTTACTATACCTTCTGAACGAGTCCTTTCCACTCTCACAGCTACTGAAAAATTAGTATCAGTTAGTAAGAGTATTTCTGAAAAGTGAGGAGATGTAGAAATAACCTTACCTGCTAATCCGTTGAGTGTTATTGCTGGCATATCTGTTTTAATTCCATCTTCACTTCCTTTATCTATCCATAGAGTTTTTAAAAATCTATTTGAGCCTGTACGAATTACTTTTGCTATTGTTACAACTTCTTTCTTTTTTTCTTTTAAGTTTAACAGCTCTTTTAGTTTCCTGTTTTCCTGTATAAGTTCATAGTAAGATTTCTGTTCCAAAATCATTTGATACAACTGTTGTTTTAATTTCTTATTTTCTTCTCTAAAAGAGTAAAGTTCAACAAAAAAGTTTTTTAAATACTGTAAAGGTGATATTAAGGGCGAAACATCAAATTTATTAAAGCTTATAGCTCTTTTTGATTGATAACTTATCAAAAAAAAGCAGACTAAACATATACCAATTACTATTAAAATAGTTGTTTTTTTTATCATAAATTAACATTAAGAGAAACTCTACTGAGAAGATCAAGTTTGTCAAGCATTGCGCCACATCCTTTTACAACTGCTCTAAGGGGATCATCAGGAATCACTACAGGAACACCAGTATGTTCTCTTATAAGAATATCTAAACCTTTCAATAGAGCTCCTCCACCTGCTAAAACTATTCCTTTGTCTGCTATATCAGAGGCAAGTTCAGGCGGTGTATTTTCTAGGGTAACTTTAATTGTTTCCAGAATAATTGTAATAGGTTCCTGTAAAGCTTCTCGTATTTCTTCTTCAGTGATAGTTATTGCTTTTGGAATTCCTGTTATCAAGTCTCTTCCTTTAATCTCCATAGTTTTATTTGAATTCATAGGATAAGCACTGCCGATATTTATCTTTATCAGTTCAGCAGTTCTTTCTCCTATCATCAGGTTATACTTTCTTTTGATATAAGCTATTATTGCTTCATCCATTTTATCTCCACCAACTTTTACTGCTTTTGAACATACAATACCATCAAGAGAAATTACAGCAACATCTGTGGTTCCTCCACCAATGTCAACAATCATATTACCTGAAGGCTCGCCAACAGGAAGTCCAACCCCGATTGCTGCAGCCATTGGTTCTTCTATAAGATAAACTTCTCTTGCACCTGAAGCAATTGCAGCATCTTTAACAGCTCTTTGTTCAACCTGAGTTATACCTGATGGTACTCCAATTATAATTCTCGGAGAGATAAAACATTTTCTATTATGAGCTTTTGTAATAAAATACTTGAGCATTTCTCCTGTAGCATCAAAGTCTGCTATAACACCATCTTTAAGGGGTTTTATAGTAATAATGTTGGCTGGAGTTTTCCCCATCATTTCTTTTGCTTCTGTTCCAACAGCAATAACTTTCTTATTATCTCTTCTCATTACAACAACTGATGGTTCATCGCATACAATCCCCTTGCCTTTTACATAAACCAGAGTATTTGCTGTTCCAAGATCAATTGCCAGATCATTGGAAAATTTTCCTGCTAATTTTTGAATAAACACAATTATCCTCCCCTGAAGACTTTGATTATTTTTATTTTATAATATTTAATGTTTATTCTTCTATGACCGAAGTGTTAGCCAGATGATCGCCTAATCTTTTGCCATCTGGATCTCCTATCATAAGTATGAATTCAAAAGCAAAAAATGCAATACAGACTATCCAGCCAAGAATGGGTATCAATAAAAAAAGTGTTGAAAACGCTAAAGGTAAATTTCTGAGGATAGAATCTCTAAAGTCTGCATTAACATTTCTTTCTATATTGATAACTTTTAGTCTTAAAAGTTTTTTTCCAATACTACATCCCTTAAACAAACCGTCACTAATTAATAGATAAAAAATTCCTATAAAAAGTCCTCCTTCATGAAGAAATTTCCAAAATACTACAACAATTAAGATATCAATTAATTTAGATATTGATCTAAAGAAAATATTGCTGTAGTTTGGTTGAGTATTAACCATTTTTATTGTTCTATTATTATTTTAAATGTTTTATAATATCTTAGCACTTGCCTCTTTTTAATGTAAACAATTATGATAGGATACAATAAAATTTGTTGATAAAGCAAAATTGAAAATAATAGAAATTACTTCAGGAGGGTAAGATGGATAATAAAACCGCAAAGGGAAGTTGCTTTTTAAATTTTATTATTTTTTTGTTTTCTCTTTGCTTTATATCGTCGAGTTATGGTGAAATTATTGCTAAACCAGGTACTTTTGACCACTATCAGATTGATGCACCCGATGTATTTATAGCTGGTAATGAATATAAAATATTTATCTATGCTCTTGATGCCTTTGGTAATCCTGTTACCATGCCTTCGGAAAGTCTTAAAGAATATAAAATAACTGTAACTGGTTCGGCTGTAATCTTTCCTGATCATTTTAAGGCGAATGAAATAACTATATCAGGTTTGGCAGTTAAGTTTAAAGATGAAAAGGCAGAAGAGGTTAAGATATCACTCTATGAAGTTAACAGTCCTTTCCCTGTAACTGAAAAAAGAATAAAAATTTTACCAGCAGAGATAAATAAACTTGATATAAAAGGTCCTGCTTCAGTAAGAGCTGGAAGTGATTTTGAAGTATCGATTTCAGGTAAAGATCGTTTTAATAATACAGTTTGTAAGGATTTTGACCCTAAAGATTTGAATTTATTTTTTAAAGGCGATGTTTCTCCACAGATAAAGGAAATTCAATATTCCCCAGAGAACTGTAATGTAAAAGTTAAACTTGTTTCAGATAAAATTGGAAATATTTATATTGAAGCAGATTTATTAAATAAAAACATCACAGGTAAAAGCGAAAAAATTGAGGTTTTAAATGGTCCTGTAAATTCATTTATTGTTAATGCACCTGAAACTGCTATTGTAGATGAGCCATTTGATATAACCATATTAGCAATTGATAAATTCAATAATTTTGTTAAAGATTTTGCTACACAAAAAGAAAGAGTAATAATAGAAGTACAAGGGAAAGGCTATATCTTTCCTACTGAGTTATCATCTTATGCTTTTTCAGAAGGTAAGGCAAAAATAAGCCTACGTTATGATAGACCTGAAGATATAAAAATATTAGTTAAGGTCTCCAGTGACAGTTCTATAAGAGGAGAAAGCGGGATTATAAAAGTTACTCCACCAAAAGTAAAAAGATTTGAGGTAATATCCCCTGAGACAGTCATCGCAGGACAAAGATTTAAAGTAAAAATTATAGCTTACAATCAGCTTGATAAGATTATGTCAAACTATAATTTATATGGTAGCACAGTTATATTGAAAACATCAGGTTCAGGTAGTATTACTCCAAATAAAATTCCTCCATCAGAATTTATAAATGGAGTTGCTACTGTAGAAGTCATGTATGATAAAGCCGAGAAATTTAATATTTTTGCTACATTAGAAGAAAAGGAGATCCCTTCCACAGAAATTAAGACTACTGAAAAAAAAGTAGAAAAACCAAAAGTAGCTGACAAGAAAAAAACAAAAAAATCGAAGAGAACAGAGAAAAAATCTGTAAGCAAAGGTCAGGTTTTGGATCTTAAAAATATTTCTCTTGTTGAAACAAAAAATGCTGCTACATTAACTCTTTTCATACCAGATATTGACAAATATGGAGGTTACTCACCAAAAACAAAAAAAGAAGGCAAGATAATGTCAGTAATAGTTGAGGTTTATCCTGTTAAAAACAAATTAGAAACTCCTGTTAAAATTGAATCTGATTTTATAAAAGAAGTTTCTGTATCTGAAAAAGATAACAAGGTTATAGCTAATATAATCCTTAAAAAACCTCTTAAATATCATCTTGTAAAGAAAAAAGATGAACTTGTTGTAGAGTTCAGGAGACCTTAATGGGTTTATTCGATAAACTCAAAGAAAAATTAGTAAAAACAAAGAAAAGTATTGTTGAAAAGATAGAAGCAGTAATCCCCACAGGTGGGAAAATAGATGAATCAACCATAGAAGAAATTGAAGAAATTCTTATTTCTTCAGATGTGGGAGTTAAGGCAACAGATGAAATTGTAAGTATATTGAGAAAAAAAGTTAAAGAAGGTAATGTTAAAAATTTTACTGATGTTAAAATTATTCTTAAGGAAGAGCTTGTAAATCTTCTAAAAAACAATAATTTTCTGAATTTAAAGAGTAAGCCATCAGTCATTCTTGTTGTAGGAGTAAACGGGGTTGGAAAAACAACGACAATAGGAAAACTCGGTCATAAATTTATTCAGGAAGGTAAAAGTGTTGTTTTTGCAGCTGCAGATACATTTAGAGCTGCAGCTATAGAACAGCTTGAAATATGGGCAAAAAGAGTAGGAGCAGATATTATTAAACATAAAAGTGGAGCTGATCCTGCTGCTGTTGCTTTTGATGCAGTTGAGCATGCTAAAGCAAAAAATAAAGACATAGTAATCATAGATACAGCAGGGAGATTACATACAAAACAACCATTAATGGAAGAATTAGGAAAAATAAACAGAGTTATAAAAAAATCAATTCCAGATGCACCGCATGAGACTTTACTGATACTGGATGCTACTACCGGACAAAATGCAATAAGGCAGGCTTCTCTTTTTAATGAAATTATAGGTTTAACAGGCGTTGTTGTTACAAAGCTTGATGGAACAGCAAAAGGGGGCGTTATTTTTGGAATTAAAAAGGAGATAGGTATTCCTGTTAAGTTAATCGGTATAGGCGAAGATATTGATGACCTGAAAAAATTTAATCCACACGAATTTGTAGAAGCTTTGTTTGATTAAATTGCGGGGAGAGGATTTGAACCTCTGACCTTCGGGTTATGAGCCCGACGAGCTACCAGACTGCTCCACCCCGCGAACATTTTTAATATAACTTAAAAAGTGAGATTATGTCAATTGTATGGAAAAGATTGTAATTGCCTCAAGAAATAAGAAAAAGATAGAGGAAATAAAAAGAATTATTGAAGGACTAAATATTGAACTGCTCTCTGTTGATAATTTCCCTAATCTTGAAGAAGTTGTGGAAGATGGTTTGACTTTTGAGGAAAATGCTTTGAAAAAGGCAAGATATGTATCTAGCCATACAGGACTACCTGCTTTGGCAGACGATTCAGGATTGGAGGTTAATGCATTAGGTGGAGCTCCAGGTGTAAGATCAGCAAGATATGCAGGAGAGAATGCTACTGATGAAGATAATATAAGAAAACTTTTGGAAGAATTAGAAGGAATTCCTTTAGAAAGACGAAATGCGAGATTTGTATGCTGCATAGCTTTAGTTTTTCCAGATGGCAAAGAATATTTGTTCTGGGGTTATGTAAGAGGTAAAATTGCAGAAACTGCAAGAGGAATTCATGGTTTTGGATATGATCCTGTATTTATACCTGAAGGATTTCAGAAGACTTTTGCTGAGATGCCATCTCATGAAAAGGATAAGATAAGTCACAGAAAAGAAGCTCTTGACAAATTAAGAGATTTTTTGGTAAAATGTGCGCCAATTTTATAAGCAAAACTTATTATAAAATTATAAAATTTAAGTTGCTTTTTAAGCAATAATAAGTTAAATTATAAACCAAAAGCTTAATTCTAACCCCTACTAAAAAGGAGGAAAAAGTGAGATTAGTATTTTTAGGTGCTCCAGGAGCAGGAAAAGGCACCCAGGCAAAAAGGCTTGTAGAAAAGTATGGTATCCCCCAGATATCCACTGGCGATCTTCTAAGGGCAGCTGTTGCTGCAGGAACTCCACTTGGTAAAGAAGCAAAAGCATATATGGACAGAGGAGAACTTGTCCCTGATAGTGTTGTCTTAGGAATGGTTAAAGAGAGACTTTCTCAGGATGATTGTAAAAAAGGGTTTATTCTTGATGGTTTCCCAAGAAACGTTGCTCAGGCAGAAGCCCTTGATAAAATGCTTGCTGAGATGAATATGCCTTTGGACCTTGCATTAAATCTGGATGTCCCTTTTGATGACTTGATGAAAAGACTCACAGGAAGAAGGACCTGCAAGTCCTGTGGACAGATGTACAATATTTATTACTCTCCCTCTAAGGTAGAAGGTAAATGTGATAAATGCGGTGGGGAACTTTTCCAGAGAGATGATGACAAAGAAGAAACTATCAGAAAGAGGCTTGAGGTGTATAAAGCTCAGACTGAGCCATTGATTGATTACTATTCTAAAAAAGGAATTTTAAAGAGTGTAGCTGGCACAGGTAGTATAGATGAAATATTTAACAATATCTGTGCAATCTTAGAAAAAAAGTAAATTAAAGGAGGAAAGGTATGCCAGAAGTAAGAATTAAAACTCTACCCCCACCTCATGGTGGAAAACTCGTTGACAGGGTTGTACGTGACCCTGAGATGGCAAGAAAGCTGATGCAGAAATGCTCAGCAGTTTATGACATTAAACCAACACTTTTCAAAGGTAATCCTGTAAGAAATGTTTACAGAGAGATTATGTCCGTATGTTACGGTTTCTTCAGTCCAGTTGAAGGTTCAATGACAAAGGCAGAACTTGAGAGTGTTCTTGAAAAAAGAAGACTTCTGAGTGGCTGGGTTTTCCCATATCCAATCCTTTTTGATATTTCAGAAGATGATTTAAAGCAACTCCGTCAAAAATATGGAGATATCGGACCTGGTGATTGGCTCCTTTTAAGATTAAAGGGTGAGCCTTTTGCAATTCTTGAGATTGAAGAAATCTATGAAATTGTTCCTGGCGATGTAGCAGTTAGAACCTTTGGTACTCCAGAGAAAAACCCAGAGGTTGTAAAGGTTCCATTTGACCAGAAACACACTGGATACAATATTTACTGTTCATTGAATCCAATCATTCTTGCAGGAAAATATACAATTATCAATGAGCCTAAATTTAGACCACCTTTTGACAGATTCTGGTATCCACCAAAGAGATCAAGAGAGGAGTTTGAAAAGAGAGGATGGACAACAGTTATTGCCCATCAGACAAGAAATGTTCCTCACACAGGACATGAAGCATTGATGAAGAATGCAGCATATATTGGTGATATTAAACCATGCGATGGTATTGTCGTTAATGCAATAGTTGGTGCAAAGAGAATCGGTGACTTCCCAGATGAAGCAATAGTTGAAGGACATGAGATGATTCATCTTGCTGGCTACATTAAGCCAGAGCGTCATCTTGTAACCTTCACACTCTGGGATATGAGATATGGAAACCCGATAGAATCTCTTATTCACGCAGTAATAAGACAGAACATGGGTATTTCATTCCACATGTTTGGAAGAGACCATGCAGCACTTGGTGAGTACTATGATATTTATGCAACTCAGATACTCTGGTCGAAGGGAATTCCAAGCTTTGGTTTTGATGCTCCACCATACGAGGTTGACGGTGGATTCTATATAAGACCACAGAACATTGCTGAGTTCTGGTATTGTCCAAAATGTAAAGAGTTTGCATACTCTGAAAACTGTACTCATAAGGGTATCTACTCAAGATACTCTGGAAGCTTTATTAGAGGACTTATTAATGAAGGCGTAATGCCGCCACCTGAAATATACAGACCTGAAGTTTACAAGGTTGTGGTAAAGTGGTGGCAGAAATTTGGATATCCATTTAACAATGAGAAGTATCTCAAAGAGAGAGAGGAGAGATTAGAGGTAGATCTCTCTCATATGGAACTTCCAGCTCACTTAAAAAAATAAAGGAGGTGAATAATGGCTAAGTTTTTTGGAGTAGTAATTGATGAAAAGAGATTGGCAGCTATAAAGGGTACACCCCTTGAAGAAAAAGTTGAGCCAATTTTTGGTGGAGCATTAAAAAGACTCGTAATTGAAGTTCCTGATGACCTCGGGCAGAAGGTTATTGAGCAGTTCTCTAAGGCAAGATTTGATGCCAGAGGCTTCATTGAGGAGACACCAGCTGCATTTAAAAGACTTGTTTTTAAGAAAATTGTAGAGATGAAGTCTTTGGGACCAGAAGTCATAGAAGCTGCTGTTGCTGAGATTCCATCAATAAAAGATGATATTGAAAAGGAAGATAGAGAGCTTCCAGTTCCTGATATTGATATAAGTGATGTGCTGGAATTACAGAAAAATCCAGTACAAAAACCAGCATAAAAAAACAAAAAAGGAGGTTAAGCTATGCCAAGTTTTGTAATTCAAGAAAAGTGTGACGGTTGCAAGGCACAGGACAAGACTGCATGTCAGTACATCTGTCCTAATGACCTTATGACACTGGACAGAGAAAAGATGAAGGCTTACAATCAGGAGCCAGATCAGTGCTGGGAGTGCTACAACTGTGTAAAAATCTGCCCTCAACAGGCAATTGAAATCAGAGGTTACGCAGATTTCTTCCCACTCGGAGCAAGCGTTATCCCAATGAGAGGTCAGGATGCCATTATGTGGACAATTAAGTTCAGAAATGGCGCAATTAAGAGATTCAAATTCCCAATAAGACTTACACCTGAGGGATACTGGAAGGCTGAAAACATTTATGAGGGATTACCTGAGCCTGACTACTCAAAGATTAAAGGTCCTGGCTACTTCAATTATGAAGCCAGAAAAGAGTAAAAAATATTAAGAAAAAGGAGGTATTAAAATGGAAAAAGAGACTTGCACATTTTCATACTGTCAGAAGCCAGAAACAGTAGTTGTTGAGACCGATTTACTCATAATCGGTGGTGGTATGGCTGCCTGTGGTGCTGCATTTGAGGCTTGCAGATGGGCAACACCAAAGGGAATTAAAGTAACAATGGTTGACAAGGCTGCAACAGACCGTTCTGGTGCAGTTGCCATGGGTCTCAGTGCTATCAACACCTACATTGGTGAGAATAAAGTTGAGGACTATGTAAGATATGTCCGTGCAGACCTCATGGGAATCATCAGAGAAGACCTTGTTTATGACCTTGGAAGACATGTAGACAATTCTGTTCACATGTTTGAGGAATGGGGTCTTCCAATTTGGAAAAAGAGCGATGATGGATGGTCACTTGATGGCTTTCAGGCAAGAGACCAGGGCAAACCAAAACTTAAAGATGGTGGAGTTCCATGCCGTTCTGGAAAATGGCAGATAATGATCAACGGTGAATCTTACAAAGTCATCGTTGCAGAGGCAGCAAAAGCAGCCCTTGAATACAATAGAAAAGCTCTCAACATTCCACAGAACCATTTTGAGAGAGTATTTATTGTTAAACTCATCAAAGATGCAAAAGAGGCAAACAGAGTAGCTGGTGCAATTGGCTTTAGTGTTAGAGAAAATAAAGTATATGTATTTAAAGCAAAGGCAATACTCAATGCATCTGGTGGTGCAGTTAATGTATTTAGACCAAGATCAACACGTGAAGGACAGGGTAGAGCCTGGTATCCTGTATGGAACTCTGGTTCTGGATACTATCTTGGCATGAGCGTTGGCGCTGAGATGACAATGATGGAAAACAGATTCGTTCCTGCAAGATTCAAAGATGGATACGGACCAGTTGGTGCCTGGTTCCTCTTCTTCAAAGCAAAAGCTACAGATGCCCTTGGTAATGATTACTGTTCAAAAGAAACTCCAGAGTTTAAAGATGCTCTCCAGAAATACGGAAAGTGGGCAGATGCTCTTGGAACAGCAATAAGAAACCATCTTATGATGCAGGCTATGAGGCAAGGTAGAGGTCCTATCCTCATGAATACACACACAGCCATGCAGGAACTTGCAAAACAGATGGATCCAAAGAGACTTAAACACCTTGAAGCAGAAGCATGGGAAGACTTCCTTGACATGTGTATCTCCCAGGCAGGACTCTGGGCAGCCAATAACGTTGAACCAGATAAAGTTCCATCTGAAATTATGCCAACAGAGCCTTATCTCCTCGGTTCACATGCAGGTTGCGCAGGCTTCTGGGTAAGCGGACCTGGAGATATACCAGGTACACCTGCTGAGTGGTTCTGGGGCTACAACAGAATGAGCACAGTAGCAGGTCTATTCATGGCTGGTGACATTGTCGGAGCTTCCGGACATAAATTCTCCTCTGGTTCACATGCTGAGGGTAGAATAGCTGCAAAAGCAGCCATTGCCTTTATACTTGACAATGCCAGCTATACACCTGAATTAGCAGCAAATATAGATGAACTTGTTGCTGAGATTTATCTGCCATTTGAAATTTATGAAAAATACAAGACATATTCTACAGACCCAGCAGTCAATCCATACTACATCAGACCAAATATGTATCAGGCAAGACTTCAGAAGATTGCTGACGAATACTTCGGCGGAGTCAGCACCTGGTACATGACCTCAAAGACAATGATTGAGGAAGGTCTTAGAAAACTTCAACTTCTTAAGGAAGACGCTGCAAGACTTGCAGCAGCCAATCTCCATGAGCTTCTCCGTTGCTGGGAGAACTATCACAGAGCACTCTCCCTTGAGGCTCATGCAAGACATATCCTCTTCAGAGAGGAATCCAGATATCCTGGTTACTACTACAGAGGCGACTTTGACTTTGTTGATGATAATAACTGGCGTTGTTTTGTCAATTCAGTATATGATCCAGCTACTGACACATTTACACTTAAGAAAGTTCCATACGTCCAGATCATTCCTGATTAATATGAGGGTGAATAAGGGAGGGAGGCAACTCCCTCCCTTTAAATTCTTGGTTTTTGGTTTAAATTAAAAATTCGTAATGCAGTTTTAAAACTGTATTACGAATTTTTATGTTTAAGATAATTCGATAAAGGAGGCTGAGAATGCATCATAATGGTAGCCCAAACAGAGTCTTGGTTATTGGTGGGGGATTTAGCGGTTTGACTGCAGGAATTGAGGCTGCCGAGACAGGTGCAGAGGTGATAATTGTTGAAAAAAATCCCTATCTCGGTGGAAGAGTTGCCCAGTTAAATAAATATTTTCCTAAAATCTGCCCACCTCTATGTGGACTTGAGATTAATTTTCGCCGTATTAAAACAAATCCTAAGATAACATTCTACACTATGGCACAGGTTGAATCTATTTCTGGCGGACCTGGAGACTATACTGTAAAAATAAAAGTTAATCCAAGATATGTTAATGAAAATTGTACTGCCTGTAATGCCTGTACAGAAGCATGTCCTCAGGAAAGGGATAGTGATTTCAACTTTGGTTTGAACAAAACTAAAGCCATTTATATCCCCTTTGAACAGGCTTTTCCCTTAAGATATGTTGTTGATAGAAACACCTGTCCAAAGGATTGTCCTGCTCCGTGTGTGGAAGCCTGTAAATACAATGCAATAGACCTTAATATGCAACCTGAAACTATTGAGGTTAAGGTTGACTCCATAGTAGTTGCAACAGGCTGGAAACCCTATGATGCTACAAAAATAGACAATCTTGGATTTGGAAAGGTTAAAAATGTAATAACAAACATGATGCTTGAAAGACTTGCTTCAAAAAATGGACCAACTCAAGGACAAATTCTTAGACCATCAGATGGAAAGCCTGTGCAATCTGTTGCATTTGTTCAGTGTGCTGGAAGTAGAGATGAGAATCATCTTCCTTTCTGTTCATATATTTGTTGTCTTGCTTCTCTAAAACATACTTTATATATAAAAGAACAGAATCCTGAGGCTGAAGTTACAATCTTTTATATTGACATAAGAACACCAGGAAGGTATGAGAAGTTTTTCAATCAGGTTAAAGAACAAACAGGTGTGAACTTAGTTAAAGGTAAAGTCGCGGCAATTGAGCAGGATAAAGATTCAGATGATGTTGTTGTAACTGCAGAGGATATGCTTAGTGGTGAAAAGATAAGAAAGAAGGTAGATATGGTAGTTCTTGCTACAGGAATGCAACCAGAGGGCTTTGACATCAAAGTTCCAGGTCTAAAATATGCAATAGATGGATTTGTCATTGATACTGAAGGCATATATTCTACAGGCTGTGCAAAAAATCCAATGGATGTAGCAGGTTGTGGAAAAGATGCCACAGCTGCAGCCCTCAAGGCAATTCAGATAGGTTTAAGGAGGTAAGTTATGGAAAAGAAAATAGGACTATATATCTGCAAAGGCTGTGGTATAGGAGATGCGATTGATGTTGAAAAAATTTCAAATATTGCAAAGAATGCTTTAAGAGTACCTGTTGTAGCAGTTAGTGATGTTTTATGTAGCAAAGAGGGTATTGATTTAATTAAAAAAGACATTGCTGAGCAGGGGGTAAACAGTGTAGTTATTGCTGGATGCTCACCAAGAGTTAAAACCTATGAGTTTAGTTTTCCCGGTTGTTTTGTAGAAAGAGTGCCTGTAAGAGAGCTTGCAGTATGGACTATTGAATCACCTGAAGAACAGCAACAGGCTGCTGAAGACTACATCAAAATGGGTGTAATTAAAGCACAAAAAGGTGAGGTTCCTGAGCCCTATGTTATTGAGATTACTAAATCAATTCTTGTAGTCGGTGGTGGTATTTCTGGAATGACTGCTGCACTGGAAGCAGCTCGTGCAGGCTATGATGTTTTTATTGTTGAAAAAGAGCCTGAACTTGGTGGTTTTGCAAAAAAGCTTTACAAAAGAGTACCAACAGATGACTTTACAAAAGGAGTTCTTGAAGATGTAAATCTTGAACCACTTATAAATGAAGTAACATCAAATCCAAAAATAAAGGTTTATACTTCATCAAAAATTGAAAGGATTGATGGCCAACCTGGTGATTTTGATGTGACAATATCCAAGAATGGCTCAACAGAAAAATTCAAGGTTGGTGCTATAATTCAGGCAACTGGATGGAAACCCTATGATGCTAAAAAACTTACCAAGAAATATGGATATGGCAAATTCAAAGATGTGGTTACTAATTTTGAGTTTGAAGAGATTGCAAAAAATAACAATGGTGTGATCAAGAGACCTTCTGATCATAGGGTGGTAAAATCTGTTCTCTTTATACAGTGTGCTGGACAGAGAGATCCAGAGCATCTACCCTACTGTTCTGGAATGTGCTGTGCTACTACACTTAAGCAGGCAAGATATGTAACAGATGGAAATCCAGATGCGATGGCTATGGTTATTTATAAAGACATTCGTACTCCTGGAAAACTTGAGTATTATTACAAGGAAGCACAGAATACACCTGGAGTGATGCTTGCCAAGGGAGAAGTAACAGGGATAAGAGAAGAGTGGGATAAATTGATTGTGACTGTAGAGGATTCTTTACTTGGTGAGAAAGCTGAGATAGAGACAGAGATGGTAGTTTTAGCGACCGGAATGGTCCCAACAACAAAGGAACCACAGGACTATCTTATTGGACTTCAGGAAGCTGCTGCAAAAGGAGATGAAGCAAAGGCAAAGTATATTGAGACAACTAAAAAACCCGAGTTTATTCTTAATCTTGGATATCGTCAGGGTCCTGAACTTCCTTTCCTTGAAGGTGGGTTTGGTTTTGTCGATTCAAACTTTATATGTTTCCAGTATGAAACAAGAAGAACCGGAATATACGCTGTTGGACCTGTTCGCCAGCCTATGAACATGACAGAAGCGCAGGAAGATGCCCGTGGTGCCGCATTAAAGGCAATCCAGGTTCTTGAACATGTTGAAAAAGGAATGGCAGTTCATCCAAGAGCATGGGATACCTCTTATCCTGAACCAAATCTTTCAAAATGTACAGCATGCAAGCGTTGTACAGAGGAATGCCCATTTGGTGCAATTGATGAGGATGAAAAGGGTACTCCCTTTTATAAACCCAACAGATGCCGTAGATGTGGAACCTGTATGGGTGCATGTCCTGAAAGAATCGTTTCTTTCAAAGATTACAGCGTTGATATGATTGGTTCAATGTTAAAGAATGTCTCTGTGCCAAGTGAAGATGACAGACCTCGTATTATAGTGCTCTGTTGTGAAAATGACGCATTTCCTGCAATAGAGACAGTAGCATTTAACAGGCTCAAACTTGACCCTGCATTAAGATTTATTCAACTCAGATGTCTTGGTTCTATGAACCTTGTATGGATTGCAGATGCTCTCTCAAGAGGTGTTGATGGAATGTTGTTACTCGGTTGTAAATTTGGTGAAAACTATCAGTGTCACTTTGCAAAAGGAAGCGAGCTTGCAAAATACAGACTTGGTAAGGTTCAGGAGACTCTTGATAGACTTCAACTTGAGTCAGACAGAGTTCAGATGTATGAGTTAGCAATTGATGAGTACTGGAGAATTCCTGATATAGTAAATGAATTTATGGAAAAAATTAGAGAAATCGGTCCTAATCCATTTAAGGGCTTTTAGGGAGGAGAGAGATGGACAAACCACTAAAACCAGATTTACAGTTTGCAAAAGAAATTATAAAAGCAGGTGGAGAATCTTTAAAGAAATGCTATCAATGTTCCACTTGCACAGTTGTGTGTCAGCTTTCACCTGACAAAGCACCATTCCCAAGAAAAGAGATGCTTTATGCTCAGTGGGGAATTAAAGAGAAACTTTTTCAGAATCCGGACATATGGTTATGCCATCACTGCGGTGACTGCACAGCATACTGTCCAAGAGGAGCCAAACCAGGTGAGGTGTTAGGTGCTGTAAGAAAACTTATGATACAGCATTACTCACCACCAAAATTCCTTGCTAAATGGGTTGCAGATCCAAAGTACATCTTGCTCATTTTCCTTATACCATTGCTTTTCTTCCTTGGTGAGATGGCAGTTCTGGGATATTTCAGTGGAGTGGAAATTCCAAGGGGTGAAAACGGTGAGATGTCATATGTAGCGTTCTTACCTGCTGTTCCTTGGATTGATGTTCCATTTATGGCTTTAGCAGCCTTTGCAATAATCTGTTTCTACAATGGTGTCAAGCGATACTGGCTTGATCTTTCAGCTGGAACTGAGATTAAACGGAAGGATATATATAACTGTATTTATGAAACAATAAAAGACATACTTTTACACAAAAAGTTTCAACTCTGCGGTTTAAATAAAGGAAGATATACAGCTCATATCCTCGTACTTTATGCTTTTATTGGATTGGCAATCACAACAGGTATAGCTGCTTTCTATGAGTGGGTTTTGAGATGGGAATCTCCTTATCCGCAGACAAATATTGTGAAAATTATTGGAAATGTCAGCGGAATAGCACTCATAATAGGAATGTTCCTGATTATTGTCAATAGAAGCAAGAATTCAGCAAAACAGGGAATAGGAAGCTATTTTGACTGGTTACTTATTACAATAATTGCTGGTGTTGGAGTTACAGGATTTCTTGCTGAAATCTTGAGACTTGCTGAAGTTGAAACTCTTGGATACGCCTCATATATTGCTCATCTTGTATTCGTATTCGCCCTTTTTGCTTATGCACCCCACTCAAAAATGGCCCACATGGTCTATAGAGCAACTGCAATGGTATTTGCAAAAGCTTCATTAAGAGAAGAATCTTTGGTAAAGCAGGAAGAGGCAGCATGAAAAAAGGGCGGGTTAACCGCCCTTTTTTATTTTACAGAAAGATCTTTTTCACTAACAGGTCCTAATATAGTTATAGAGAAATTTTTTTCCTGTAAAATATTTGCAACATCCATTACATCATTAAATGAAACTTTCTCAATTTGTTTTATCTGCTCTTCAAGAGTAAAATACTGACCAAGATAAAGTTCCTGATATGCTAAATTATTCATTACTGAACTTGGTGATTCATTAGAAAAAATAAGTTGAGATATTGTTTGAGCTTTTGCTCTTTCAATTTCTTCTTTTTTTAAATTTTCTGAAATTTTTTTAAGTATTTTCAATATGGTTTCCAATATTTTATTGATTTTTTTGGGTTCGGAGGCAGTGTAAACTCCAAATAAACCAGTATCATAATAAAAAGAAGTGAAAGAATATATATTATAAACCCAGCCTCTTTTTTCTCTTATTTCCTGAAATAATCTTGAGCTTACACTTCCACCAATAATACAGTTAAGTAATATCAAAGGAAGTCTATAATGACTGTTGAATGGAAAAGTTTCAGTCCCCATACATAGATGGATTTCATTTAAATTTTTTTCATGAACTCTTAGGGATGGTGAAAAATTAGCTTTATTTGTGATAGCTGATTTTTTAGAAACTTTTGGTATTATATTTTTTTCAAGACTATCAATTAATTTTTTCTCTTCAAAGCTTCCCGCACAGCTTATGATACAGTTGTTAGTTCCGTAAAATTCATTATAACAATCAATGATGTCTTTTCTGGTTATTGCTGATACTGCACTTTCTTTTCCAAGAATAGGTTGTCCTAAACCATCCGGAAAAGAATTTTCCATAAAAAGATCATGAACAAGCTCATCTGGAGTATCGTTTACTGTTCTTATTTCATCTAGAATAACAGCCCGTTCTTTTTCTATTTCCTCTTCTGGAAAAAGAGGATTTGAATAAATATCTCCAATTAGTTCTATAGCTTTAGATAAGTAACTATCAAGAACTTTTATATAGATTGAAGTAAACTCTCTTGATGTAAAAGCGTTAATATCTCCACCGATGCTGTCTATTTCAAGGGAAATCATTTGAGCATTCCTTTTTTCAGTTCCCTGAAAAAAAAGATGTTCTATAAAATGAGAGAGACCATTTTTAGAAGAAGTTTCATGTCTTGAGCCATGTTTTATCCAGATACTAAGAACAAAAGAGCGATAGTTATCCATTTTATTCATTAGAAGAGGGATGTTTGAAGATAGATGGATTTTTTTTATCATTTTGTTGAAATGTTTTTGCCCTCAATCTCTTTTAGTGCTTCTTTTCTGCTTAGGCGAGGTCTTCCAAGATCGTCTATTTCAATGACTTTTACAGGAATTTGGTCTCCTACTTTTAATACTTCCGATACTTTCTGAATTCGTTTATCTGCAATTTGAGATATATGTAGTAATCCCTCAATTCCAGGCATAATTTCAACAAAAGCTCCAAAATCAACTATTCTTGATACCTTACCCATGTAAATTCTTCCCAATTCAACTTCCTGTGTAATTCCTTTAATAATTTCAATAGCTCTCAAAGCAGAAGCTTCATTGGATGATGCTATTCTTACAATTCCCTCTTTATCTTCAATATCTATTTTAACGCCTGTCTCTTCTATTATTCCTTTAATTACTCTTCCTCCTATCCCAATAATATCTCTGATTTTTTCAGGTTTAACCTGAATTTTATATATTCTTGGAGCATAGGAAGATAACTCTTTAGGTTGACTGATAGTTTCATACATTTTTTTAAGTATGAATAATCTTGCCTGCCGTGCTTGATCTAAAGCTTTTTTGAATATTTCATAATCTATTCCCGGGATCTTTACATCCATCTGAAAGGCTGTGATACCTTTTTCAGTTCCTGCTACTTTGAAATCCATATCACCATAATGGTCTTCCATCCCGATTATATCAGTAAGTATTACAACTTTATCGTCTTCTTTAATGAGTCCCATAGCAACTCCAGCAACATGAGCTTTTATTGGGACACCAGCATCCATTAAAGAAAGACTGGCTCCGCATACAGTTGCCATTGATGATGAACCGTTTGATTCAAGAATGTCTGAGACAACTCTTATTGTATAGGGGAACTCATCCTTTGAAGGAATTACAAACTGAAGTGCCCTTTCTGCAAGGTAACCATGACCAATTTCTCTTCTTCCAGGTGCTCGCAGAGGTTTAACTTCTCCAACACTAAAAGGCAGGAAGTTATAATGAAGCATGAATGTTTTATATATTTCTCCCTCAAGAGAGTCGATCTTTTGTTCATCCTCTGAAGTACCAAGAGTTGTAGCAACTAATGCTTGAGTTTCTCCTCTTGTAAATAATGCAGAACCATGTACTCTTGGAAGTATTCCAATCATGCATGTAATGGGTCTTATTTCGTCGGGTTTTCTACCATCTACTCTTACGCCTTTTCTTATAATTGTTTCACGCATAATTTTTTTGACTACTTTATCAAAAGCATTGGCAATCTCAAGGGAAATGTCTTTATCTGCTGTATTTAAGTTCTGTATGCATTCATTAAACAGTGCCTCGAGAGCTTGCTGCCTTTCAAGTTTCTTTTGAAGAAATAATGCATTTTCAATTTTTCCTGAAATGATATTAAAAATTGCATCTTTGAGGTTTCCATGCTCAACCTTAAATTCTCTCTTTGGTTTTCCTGCTATAGAGCCAAGTTTTTTTTGTAAAGCTATTATTCCCTTTATATGAGTGTGAGCAAACTTTAAAGCTTCTACCAGAATTTCCTCAGAGCACTCTGCTGCACCACCTTCAACCATGGTTACAGCTTCTTCTGTTCCCGCAACAACGAGATTAAGACTACTTTTTTCAGATTCTTCATTGTCGGGATTTAAAATGAATTCTTCATTAATTCTTCCAACTCTTACTGCTCCAACAGGTCCGTTAAACGGAATGTCAGATATAGTTAGAGCTGCTGAAATTCCGATTATACTTAGAATATCAGCAATATTTTCATCTCCGTATGAAAGCACAGAGGCAATACCCTGAGTTTCATAGTTAAATCCTTCAGGGAAAAGAGGTCTTATTGGTCTGTCAATCAGGCGTGAGACTAAAATTTCTCTATCTGTTGGTTTCCCCTCTCTTTTAAAAAAGCCTCCTGGGATTTTTCCAGCAGAGTATGCTTTTTCCTGATAATCAATTGTCAGTGGAACAAAATCCAATCCCTCTTTGGGTATTTTTTCTGCAACTACTGTGCATAATACATAGGTATCACCATATTTTACTAAAACTGAGCCATTTGTTTGTTTTGCCAGGGTTCCTGTTTGTAAAACAAGCTTCTTCCCCTTAATTTCAAGTTCTACTTCCACATTCTACCTCTTTCTTCTTATTTTCTGAGGCTAAGCCTTTCAATAAGTTTGTTATATCTTTCTTTGTCAATTTTCTTAAGATAATTTAAAAGCTTTCTTCTTTGAGCGACTAACTTAATGAGTCCTCTTCTTGAGTGATGGTCTTTTTTGTGAATTTTAAAGTGTTCAGTTAAGTAGTTAATTCTTTCAGTCATTAAAGCAATCTGAACCTCAGGTGAACCTGTATCAGTTGGATGCATTTTAAAGCTTTCAATTATTTCTTTTTTTCTTTCTGGAGAAATTCCCATGCTTTCACCACCTTTCTTAAAAGGATTAACTTTAAAAATTAACATAAAATTAAAGATTTAGTAAAGTTTTTAGTTATAAAAAAACGGAGGAGCAGGCAATTTTCAAAGCTTTTAAAGTTTAGATTTTAAAAATGTGATCAATCAAAAAATTTTTATAGAAATTCAAGATATACAAAAATTTGTGTTAAAATTTATACTGTAAATGAATCTTAAAAGGAAAAAGTTACTTCTTATCTTTTTCTTCTTTATTTTTATTTATTATTTTATCTCAACCCTCAAAAACTGAAAAATACAGGGTAGAGAAGAAAAAAATGGTTCAGTCTGTTTATGCTTCAGGTTTTATTGACTCTTCAGACAGTGTAACAATTAGAGCAGAAGTTTCTGGTTATATTGAAAAAATTTTTGTACATGAAGGTGAAGAAGTTAAGAAGGGTCAACTCCTTTTGATTATATCAAATGAAACTATCAAGGAGAATTTAAGAGAAGTGGAGGCTCAGCTTGCTTCAGTCAAAGATAGATTGATGCCCGATTCAGATTACAGAAAAGAATTGCTTCATAACATTGAGATAAAAAAAGCTGTTCTTGAAAGTGTTGAAAAAAACTTTAATAGAAGAAAAGCCTTATATGAAGAAGAATTAATCTCAAAAGAAAAGTTTGAAGAAATCAAAAGAGAATACGAGGTTGCAAAAAGAGATTATGAAAGGCAGATTAATCTATACAATGACACAATTAGAAATCTAAACTATCAATTAGAAAGTCTAAAGGCAAAGAGACAGGCTATTAAATCCGAATTTGATAAATACTTCATTAAATCTCCCATTAACGGAAAAATATTAAGAAAATTTGTTAATGAAGGCGATTATGTTAATCCAATGCAACAAGGCAATGGTTTATTTTCTGTAGGGAATGAAAAAAATCTTGAAACCGTTTTAATGGTTGATGAAGAATACATTCCAATGGTCAAGCCAGGTATGAAGGTTTATATAACGCTTGATTCTTATCCTGGAGAGGTTTTTGAGGGAGTGATAAAATTGATTGAAAGTCAATCTGACAGAACTACAAGAACAGTTAAAGTAAAGGCTGATGTCAACTACGGGAAATCTGTATTCTTTGGATTAACTGTGGAGGGAAACATAATCATTGAGGAAGTTGAAGGAATTTTTATTCCAGAAAGGGCATACAGGAATGGTTATGTGGAAGTTATAGAGAAGGGAAAAACTAAAAAAATAAAGGTAAATATTTCTTCAAAAAGATACAATGGTTACATTCTTGTTTTAGATGGTTTAAGGGAAGGACAGGAAGTCATAATAAATGAAACATATCGCTTTTGTTACCCTGAAGTTACTCTTTGAGAGAAAAAGGCAGACAATAATAGCTATAGTTGGAGTATCAATTGGTGTGGCAGCTTTCATTGCAATGGCTTCTCTTATGAACGGTTTTCAGAAGTACTTCATTGAGCAGGCTTTGGACTTGAATGCTCATGTAACTCTGAAGGTAAAAGATGAGCCAGATAAGGGGAAGATACTGAAAAAAGTCTATGGTGAAGATATATATTTTCATGTTTATGGGGCAAAACCAAAAGATTTGAAAGATAAAATAGTTGATTATAAGTTTTTGATAGCAAAATATGAAAAAGATTCAGAAATAGCTGGGATTGCACCTCATCTTACAGGACAGGGAATTGTAAGGTATGGAACAGTTGATAAATCAGCCTCTCTTATAGGAATAGACCCTGTATTGGAGAGAAGGGCATCTGTTATTGACAAGTTTATTTCCAATAAAAAACTTGACATACTCATCTCTGATAGAGATAGCGTTATCATAGGTAAACTTCTTGCAAGAGACCTTGGGATTGATGAGGTAGGGAAAAAGGTTATTGTAACCACACCCAATGGTGTTACTCATCTTTTTAAAGTTGTTGATTTTTTTGAATCTGGAATTACCATGCTTGATCAAACAAGAATTTATATGAATCTAAAAACTCTTCAGACTATTATGAATAAACCCAATGAAGTCAATGAAATAATCTTCAAAATAAAGGATGTCTATCGGGCAAATGAGATTGCAGAGAGAATAAAGAGGGAAACAGGTTATTATACAGAAAGCTGGCAGAAAGCCTTCAGAAACTTCCTTCAGCTTTTTAAAATACAGAATTACATAACCTATATGATTGTTTTTGCTATTTTAGTTGTATCTGCTTTCGGAATTTTTAATATCATAATGATGACAGTTCTTGAGAAGAAAAGGGACATAGCCATACTGAAGGCTTTAGGTTATGATAGTAGTGACATAATAAAAATATTTGTTTTCCATGGAATTACAATAGGTTTCTCAGGAGCTTTGCTTGGATGTATTTTAGGTTATGGTCTTCAGGAATTCCTTGCATCTGTGAATGTTAGTGTAGAGGGATTGGTTAGAACAAAGGGATTTGCACTTGACAGAAATCCCCTTTACTTTTTGTACGGAGTTTTATTTGCTTTTACTTTTTCTACCTTTGCAGCCTTTTATCCTTCTTACAAAGCTTCTAAACTAAATCCTGTGGATATCTTCAGGAGCAGTGCTTGAGCAGTATAATTGAGATTAAAAATATAAGTAAAAAAATCAGAGATGAGATAATCCTCAGAGACATAAATCTTTCTGTAAATAAGGGCGAATTCATCAGTATAATCGGACCATCTGGTTCAGGTAAAAGCTCTCTCCTTTACATTATAGGACTTTTAGACAAGCCAAGCAAAGGTGAGGTATTTATTGAAGGAGAAAGGATAGATTTTAATGAAACACAGAAGGTTTCGCACTTGAGAAATCTGAAGATTGGTTTTATATTCCAGTTTCATTATCTCATTGCAGAATTCAGTTTACTTGAGAATGTTATGGTCCCCATGTTAAAGGCAGAAAAAACAAAAGAAGAAGCAAAAGAAAGAGCCTATGAGCTTCTAAAAAATCTTGGTTTAGGTGAAAAAGCAAAGAGAAAACCCTTTCAGATATCAGGAGGAGAACAGCAAAGAGTGGCGATTGCAAGAGCCCTTGCCAATGACCCAATTGTTTTGATAGCTGATGAACCCACTGGAAATCTTGATTCAAAAAATACGGCAATTGTCATGGATATTTTTTGTAAGCTACATCTTGAAGGTAAAACAGTAATAATGGTAATCCATGAAATAGAGCTCACTGAAAGGACAGAGAGAATTGTAAAGATGTTGGATGGAAGTATTATAGATGACATTGCACTTGCAAAGAAAAAATGTTAAACTTTGATATGCTTCTTAAGCTATCCATATCTCTGATTTTAATTATTCTATCCTTCATAGCAACCTATACAATGTTTGAAATATTTGGTAAAACAGAAGGGAGGAAAAACATGGACATATTAAAAAAGATTCACCGAATTAATGGAAGATTGTTTTTTATGATTTTTCTCTTTGGTGCTATAGCTTGCATTTATATGCTGTCTCAATCAAAGGCAGAGCTCACTCCAAGAGCCACACTTCATGCCTTTTCAGCAGTTGCTATTTTTTTGCTCTTTTCTCTTAAAATCCTTTTCATAAAGTATTACAGACAGTTTTATTCCTATGCAAAGTTGATGGGAGTTTTAATTGTGCTCTTAACATTCAATCTACTGGCATTTTCAACAGGCTACAGCCTTGTAACAGGTCAGAGCGACAGAGCTATATCAACAAAGGAAGCAAATGTAGAGACTATCGCAAGCAAAGATGGTAACGTTGAAAATGGTAAAAGACTATTTAGCCAACTTTGCTCTTCCTGTCACTACACAGACAGAAGGGACTTTAGAAGAGCTGCACCAGGATTAAAGGGTTTGTTTAAAGAAAAAACTCTTCCTGTAAGCAAAAGACCAGTAACAGATGAAAATGTGACTTTACAGATTAAAAATCCCTATAGATACATGCCTTCTTTTAATGATTTAACAGATGCTCAGATAAGGGATATAATAAGTTATCTAAAAACTCTTTAATACCAGATGAAACCGAACAGACTCATTCATGAGAAGAGTCCCTATCTGCGTCAACATGCCTATAATCCTGTAAACTGGTATCCATGGTGTGATGAGGCTTTTGAAAAAGCTCAAAGAGAGGACAAACCCATATTTCTATCAATTGGCTATTCTACCTGCCACTGGTGTCATGTTATGGAAAAGGAATCTTTTGAGGATGAGGAAGTCGCTGAAATACTGAACAAATTTTTTGTATCAATAAAGGTTGACAGAGAAGAAAGACCTGACATAGACAGCATTTACATGAAAGTCTGCTATCTATTTCAAAACAGAGGAGGCTGGCCCCTAACCATATTCATGATGCCTGATAAAAAACCCTTTTTTGCTGATACCTATATACCAAAGGAGGACCGCTATGGAAAGATCGGTTTAAAAACTTTGCTTTTGAGAATCAAAGAACTGTGGGATAAAAACAGGGATAAAATAAGGGAAGTCTCTGAGGGGATAAGGGAAACTCTAAAAAATCTTACAGAAATTTTTGGTGAGCAGAGTAATTTGTCTGAGGCTACCATTCATAAAGCCTATGAAGAATTGAGAACAATATATGATAAAAGCTTTGGTGGTTTTGGAAATTCACCCAAATTTCCTTTGCCATCGAATTCCCTTTTTCTTCACAGGTATTTTTACAGATACAAAAATCAGAATGCTTTAGAGATGTCTCTTGAAACATTAAAGAGAATGAGAATGGGAGGTATTTACGATCAAATTGGTTTTGGTTTTCACAGATACTCAACAGACAGGCAATGGTTACTTCCCCATTTTGAAAAAATGCTCTATGACAACGCTTTTTTAATGATTGCCTACACTGAAGCATTTCAAATCACAAAGGATGAATTCTTTAAAATAGTCGCTCAAGAAATAGCAACCTATCTTTTGAAAGACCTTTACAGTCCTTTTGGAGCTTTTTACTCTGCAGAGGATGCTGACAGTGAGGGGAAAGAGGGAGAGTTTTATCTATGGACCTATGATGAGATAAAGAATTATTTAACCGAAGAAGAGTTTAAAATAGCAGAGATTGTTTATTCTTTTCAGAAGGAAGGTAACTTTTATGAAGAAGCAACAGGAAAGAAAAATGGTAAAAATATTCTGTACATATCTAAATCTTTTGACCAGTTAAAAGAGGAATTGCACATTGAAAAAGAAGACTTAATGAGAAAGCTTGAAATAATCAGAAATAAACTTTTAAACAGAAGAGCATCAAGAGTTAGACCATTAAGGGATGAGAAAATTCTAACAGACTGGAATTCTCTCGGAATCATTGCTTTTTGCAAAGCAGGTATTGCCTTTGAAAAAGATGAATATATAGATGTCGCTGAAAAGTGCATGAATTTTATATTAAAGAACATGTTTGACCCTTCTGCCAAACTTCTTCATAGATACTCAGATGGTGAGGCATCTATATTTGGATATCTTGAGGATTATGCCTATCTAATCTGGGCTTTGACAGAACTCTATTTCGCAACATTCAAAAGTCAGTATTTATTGAAAGCGTTAGAATTAACCGATTTCACAATAAAACACTTTTATGATAGTGAAAATGGAGGATTTTATCATACTGCCGACTATGCTGAAGTAGTTCTTGAGAGAATTAAAGAAATATATGATGGTGTTATCCCCTCGGGCAATTCAGTAATGGCATACAATCTCTTAAGATTAGCTCGATTAACACATAATAAAGATTATGAAGAGCTTGCACAAAAAGTTCTTAATTTCTTCAGCAACAACATTGAAAAAATGCCTTCTTCCCATGTTTTCTCCATAATAACACTTGATTTGCTAATCAATGGAAGCATTGAATTAATTACAGTTCCCTACAATTCTGAAGAAGAAATAAAATTTTTAAAAAACTTACAGAGCCAGTTTCTGCCCAATTTTCTCCTGTTAATAAAGGATTCTCAAATGGAAAACATATTTGAAATGATTAAATCATTTAAAAATATTGGAGAAAATTCAACTTATTATTTATGTAAAAACTTTACATGTGAGCCTCCAATAACAGATAGAGAAAAACTAAGGCATTTAATTTCATCTATTTAACTGAAATAAGCTTAAAACTGCCTTCCAATTCCTTAAGAAGACTCAATCTATGTTGATGACAGCTAATTATAATTACCTGATTTGATTTTGCAATCTCTTCTATTAAAAATTTCATGCCTTTAACAAATCTCTCATCATCTGAGTGCGCAAATGGTTCATCAAGTATTATAGGAACTTTTACATTACTACTTAAGGCTTGAGAAAGAATAAGTCTTACAGTGAGATATATCTGTTCAGCCATGCCTCCACTTAGTTTTTTTTCAATCTCTTTATCAGCTAAGGGATACTCAATTTCAGGAATTTTTACAATAAAGGAAAGGTCTTGATTGAAAAAGATTTCTACTGTTTTACCTGTTATTCTACTCAAAAGCTTAGAACCTGCAGTGTTTAATCTTTCAGCCCATAGTTTATGATGTTTCTTTGTAATACTTTCAATTATCTCATAAGATTTTTGCAAGGCTTTTTTAAATTTTTCAAGAGTTTCCAAATATCTTGATGAAATTTCTATCTGTTCCTCTATTTTTTCAATTTCTTTTCTGGACTGAAGAATTTTTTCATACTCGCTTTGTAGCTGGTGGAGTTCATCTTTTATTTGTTCTTTCCTTTTCAGTAGTTCTTCTCTTTTTTGCTCATATTTTTCAATATCTTCTTCATTTATTTCAGTCTCAATAAAAATTCGGGATTTATAAAAGTCTAATTCTTCATTTGAAAGAAGATTTTTTTTCAGTTCTTCAATTTTTTTGGAATTTTCTATGAATTCTTTAATATGGATTTTATGTATATTCATCTTTTTGAAAATGTTTAAAAATTCTTCGCGGTCACTAATTGAAAATTTTGAAATTAGCTGGTCTATGTGCTGAGAAAGTTCTTCATTCTTAAATTTGAGTTCCCTTATTTCATGCTGTAATTTTTTATTTTCAATGTAAAGCTTACCTAAATAAAAAAGTAATGGAATACAGATTGTTATTGTATAAAAGAATGTCTTATTTATAAATCCTGCTATGATGCTTAATAGAGCTAATAAGATGCTTAGAAAGTATATTTTTCTGGATAATCCTGTTATCTCTCTCTGTCTTTGCTGTTTTAGTCTTAAATTTTGCAATAAACTCTGCATTTCATTTTCATAAAGAATTATAAATTGTTGCTCTTCAGGTTTCAGATTTTCAAAATTTATGTAAAAGCTCAAAAGAGGTTTTACATCTTTTAGTTCTTGATTCCTTTTTTCAAGTTTTTCTATTTCTTTCCTATAAACATTATCTCTATCAATTTTCCATTTAAAATAATTACTTTCAAGCTTGATTAAGCTATCATTAATATTTCCAAGTTCGTCCATCAGTTGAGCATAGTTTTCTATAATTTCAGCCTGCTTTTCTAAGGAAATTTTTAAATGTGATTTTTTTTCTTCATATTCAACTATTTTTTCCTTCCATGTTTTTATTGCTGTATCAAGTTTCCCTCTTGTAGTAAAAGGGAAGAGTGTGCCACTATGAATGCTATCAAAGAGAGCTTCTTTTATTTTAGTTAAAGCCATAGAGGCTGAAGCATCTTGAAAACCTGTGTCTATAGCTTTTTCTAAAAAAGCTGTAACTGAATAAATTTCTTTAAGATTTAATCCAGCTTTCTGTGTTAGAAAAGAAGTGTTGATAAAAACTTCTCTCGAAAGATTAAATATGAGCTCTCCCGGTGATTTTTTTATAATTCTTCCTCTATTTTTAGTTTCATATTTTACAGGATTTCCATTTTTAAATATTTTGTATTCACTATAATTTCTTACAATCTGATAAAAATCAGAGTCAGATTCAATATCTACAGTAATCTTTCCATTGATTAAAGGAATTTGAGTTTGTTTTGAGGGATATAGAGTTTCAAGTATAGAATTTGCAAGAAGTGATTTGCCAGCTTCATTTTTATCAACAATAAGACAGCAAGGATGGTCAAATAGAAATTCTTTGTTTTTATATATTCCAAGATTTTCTATGAATATTCTTTTAATTTTAATCATAAAATCGTGGAGTTATTTGTTTACCAGCAAAGGCATCAAGTCCGTATATCAAAGCATCTTTAAGAATTTGTTTTTCCCTTTCATCTGCTTTGTCCATCATTTTAAAGATTTCTCTGATAAATATCCCGATTGTAGTCTCCGTTGATGTCTCTTCTAATTTTTCCATATCAAATTTTATGAAGTCAGATAGATCAAATAAGATTTTATATTCAGAAAAAAGTTCTTTCAAATAGTTTATATTTAAATCTCCAATACCTGTGATTTTTAAAATAAAAAGGGTATCCTTGGAGTTGTTACTTTCTGAGATTTCATCAGATATGATATTTTTAATTTTTTCCATGTTTTGAGAGGCAGGAATATCGATTTTTTTAATTGAGAAATCACTTAGTGGTACAAATTCTAATTCAGTTCTTGCTCTGTTATTTTCTTTTAGAACTTCAACAATCAGTCCCCCTCTTTTGCCGTATTCATAGATAGAAGCAGGCACCATGCTACCTGAATAGGCTGCTTTTATTCCTGAACTATCAGATATTTCTGAGTAACTGTGATAATGTCCGAAAGCAACATAATCAAAGTTAGATTTTAATACTTCACTGTCTTCAAAAGGATGCCATAGTTCTTTACCTTCGGGATTAAAGTTAATTCTTGATGCATGAATAACTGCTATGTTGATTTTTGATGGATTGATTTTGTAGAGTTTTTCAAAAGCTCTTGTTTGTCTGTTTAAACAGGGCTTGCCATAAATATTTACATCGTCAAAAGAAAAAATTGAGAAATCGGGTTTTTTAAATATTTTTACATTGTCTTTAAATCCTTTGACTCTCAGTATATGGAGAAGTTTTTCGTTATATGGACAATCAGGTCCTAAAAAGTCGTGATTTCCCGGTGAAATAATTACTGGTTTGGGATAGATTAAATCAAAGACTTCTTTTAAAAATTCAATATCTTCTCTGTAAACTTTGTCATTTTCAAAAAAATCTCCTGCAATTATTAAGGCATCAAGATTGTTTTCTCTGACTACATTTATAGCTTTTAATAGAGCTTTTTTACAGTATTTAAGCCTGTCTGTCCCTTTGATTTTTAGACCTAAATGTAGGTCTGAAAGATGCAAGAAACTAAATTTCATAATTTTATTATAAAAAATACTTGACATTATATGAAAAATTTGGTATTGTTTACATCAAATCCTTAATTTATCAATAAAAAAGGAGGTAAGCAGTTATGACAAAGGCAGATTTGGTAAGCAAAATTGCGAGCAAAGCAGAGCTCACAAAGGCAGAAGCAGCAAAGGCATTGGATGCTACAATTGAAGCTATTAAGGAAGCTCTCAAGAAAGGTGACAAGGTTACATTAGTAGGTTTTGGTAGCTTTTATGTTTCAAAGAGAAAGGCAAGAAAGGGAAGAAATCCAAGAACCGGCCAGGAAATTAAGATTCCTGCAACAAAGGTTCCCAAATTTACTGCTGGAAAATCTTTAAAAGAAGCAGTAAAGTAATCTCTAAAAAATTAATTTAGGGGGAGAGATTTCTCCCCCTAAAAATTTCTTAAAAAGTGCAGAATTGGTCTGATTTTCTTTTCAAACAGATTTTTAAAAGTAAGTTACCAACAAAACAGCAGTTAAAAAATTTAGTTTTAAAAGCTTCAGATTTTTTTACTTTTTCAGACTTTAAAAGGCCCGTAGATTATATGAAAGATGAGGATTTCCTCAAAGGTTATCTCTTATATTTTGTTCCTGTCAATTTATCGAAGATATACAGCATTTTAAAGGAATTTTTCAGACATCCTTTAATTTCTAATAAAAAAGATTTAAAAATAATTGATATAGGCTGTGGTCCTTCTCCAGCAGTTCTTCCGGTTTTTAAGTTATTTGAGGAAGGGATAATTTCATCTGATTACATTAGATATGCAGGAGTTGAGTTAGAAGAGAAGGCTATAAGTTTTGGGAAAGAAATAATTGAAAAATTTAAACCAGATAACCTCTCCGTTAAGTATGAGTTTTTAAAAACTGATGCATCTGATTTAAAGACGTACGTTGAGTTGAAAGAATTAAAGCCTGATATAATGATTTTTTCAAATTCTCTTGGCGAAATATTTGATAAAAAGGGGATAACTCAGGAAGACTTTGTAAAATTCATAAAGTATTTTACCTATCGCAATGAAAATTTTAGTTTGATTATTATTGAGCCTGCCACTAAAAGAAGTTCTATGAGACTTCATAAACTCAGAGATTACCTGATTAATGAACTCAAACTTTATCCTTATAGCCCCTGCCTGAATAATCTTCCCTGTTCTGCTCTTCAGGCAGATAATTGGTGTTACGAAGAGAGAAAATGGATTGCTCCAGAATATCTTTCTTTCCTGAGTTCTGTGGGTTTACAGATAAATTATCTTAAATTTAGCTATGTAATTTTAAGAAAGGATGGATTAAATATAGGGGATACTTTTTCAGAACGTGAAGTAATCATAAAGAATACTTCTCATCTTCTAAATGAAAAAGGAAAAAGCAGGCTCTGGGGATGCTGGAATGGAAAATTAGTTGATATTGAGAGACTGAAAAGAGACTATACTGAAGATGACCAATGGTTGAAAATTAAAAAAGGATGTTATTTTTCTGTTGACAGTTATGTAGAAATCTCAGAAAAAAAGGTTCGCCTTCCTAAAAACTCAAAAATAAAAATCCTTTACTGCCCTGAACTAATTTCTTTGTAAGCAAGACGGGCAATTGCTCCTGCTGTATGAACTTTGAGTTCTTTCTTAGTTTCTGGAAATCCCTCTTCAAGCTCTTTAATTTTTTTCAAAGCTATCTCAGGGTCTGCACGAAGTATCATTCTTACAGTATTTTTTGTAATTCCCACTAGGCTTGCTATTTCTTCTTCAGTTTTTAAAAATTTTTCTTTAAGCACTATTGTGTAAGCAGCTCTTGCTAAAGCCGGAAGCCATGTAAGGCTTCTGTATTCAGCAAGTTTTCTAATCCCTCCCAAAAGCTCAATTGTTTTGAAAAAAACTTGTTGTGTGAGCTTTTCAATATCAGAAGACTCATCTTTTTTAGGCTTAACTTCAATTACCACCTTTACCCTCCAATTGGTTCAAGGATTTTTACAAGTCCTGTTTCTGTTATCTCAAGAAAATGAGTTTTTGTATCATGTCCTGAAAGTCTACATCCATCAATTCTGAAAAGTCTTACTATTTCACCGATTTCTTTTTTATAAAGTTTAGATTTGTATGCAGAATCAACAAGCTCTTTAGCTAATACAATTGTTCCATCAACAATGTGTCCAACTGCATATCCACCAGCAGCTTCTGCTGTAAGCTCTTCATGCCCACTTCTTTTTTGTGATACAAGTAAAGCTGTTTGATACCATTTTTTTAGAAAGTTGAATATCTGCCTTACTACCACTCTTGCAAGCATTTCTCTGTTTTCAAAAAGTCCAGTAACAGAATCAATCACTGTAAATTTGACTTTATAGTTTTGAATTACATAGGCAAGAGTGGAGAGAAGTTCAGGAATGTTATCCCGTAAGCTTCCATAGGATGCAGCATCGATCAAAATTATGTTATCTTCAAATTTTTCAAAGTCATATCCCATTGCCTGTGCTCTCAGCTTAAGTCCTGCAACAAGAAAGTTGGCAGGAGCTTCAACAGTTATGAATGCTACTTTATTTCCTTTCTTTGCCTGCTGTACAGTAAACTGTTCAACCATTAAGGATTTTCCTGTATCAGAAACTCCAGTAATATTAAATACTGAGTAGGCAGGTATTCCGCCAAGAGGTTGTTTAATAAGTTTACCGCCTTTTGATGTAGTAGTATAAAAAAGTTCATCAAGCCCTTCAATTCCTGTTGGAACTCCTACTATTTCTGGAGCTCTCTCTAATGCTTCTCTGGCAGTAAATATAGCTTTTAGTGCAGGCTCAGGATATTCTTTAAATTCTTTTTCTGTAATTTCAGTTTCTCTTTTCATTTTAAACTTTTAAACTCTTAATCAATTCCTCCACTGAAATGGCAGGCATTGTCATAAGTTGAACTGTGCCTCTTGAACCAAGTTCAACAGACATTTTCATTACTGTAATATTATCCGGAGCTTCCACAATATTTACGAAGTCATATGGACCAAGCACTGCGAACTGTTGAATTACTCTTATCCCCATCTTTTCAATTTCTTTGTTCACCTCAAGAATTCTCTCAGGATTTTCCTTTAATGTCTCCCTTCCATCATCTGTAAGTGTGCTTAAAATTACATAGTAAGGCATGTGACACCTCCTCTTTTTTTTCAATTATACCAATTTTTTGCAAATTTTTTTATAATTAAATTATGGATTACATGGTAGTTTTTATAACCGCCTCAAGTGAAGATGAAGCAGTAAAAATAGCAAAAACTCTTGTTGAAGAAAAACTTGCAGGTTGTGTAAATATTATCAGAAATGTTCGTTCAATCTATTTCTGGCAGGGTAAAGTTGAGGATGATCAAGAAGTTTTAATGATAGTTAAAACTCGTTCTGACCTATTTGAAGAGCTTGAAAAAAGAGTAAAGTCTCTTCATTCCTACACTGTACCTGAGATCATTGGAATAAAAATTAAAAAAGGCTCTGAAAATTATTTAAACTGGCTTGATGAAGTTACAAAATGAAAGAAGAGGTTTATACTTCTATAATTTGTAAGAAATTCTGCAACTACTACAAACCTAATAAAGAAACTGAATTCTGCGGAGGATATTTTTATCTTCAAAAGTATATAACATCCCGTGAGTTAGATGGCATAATTAAGATATTTCATCTAAACAATGAATCAGAGGCAACTAAAGGACTATCCTTTATATGTGATAAGTGCGATTTTAGAGAAGATGGATGTGATTTCTTTGTTAATCAAAGCCATATACCCTGTGGAGGATATTTAATAATCAGCAGACTCCTTGGTTATCTAAATTTCTAACAGAGGAGGAATTTATGTCAAAAAGGCTTATTGACAGAGAACTAAGAAAAAGAAGACTTCGCAGAGAAAAATTAAAAAAACTTAGAGAAAAGTTTAAAGAAGCAAAAAGCGAGGATGAAAAGAAGAGGATTCTTGAAAAGGTATCAAAGATTTCTCCATCATTAAAAATTGAGCAGTTCATAGCATCTGTTAAGTAGTCTTTCTAATTTTTACTGTATTGGCATGTGCTTGCAGTCCCTCAAGGGTTGCAAGCACATCAACATATGAGGCAAGTCTATTGAATCCCTCTTTGCCAACTTTTATTAAAGAGCTTCTTTTAAGAAAATCATATACACCCAAAGGTGAGAAAAATCTTGCAGTTCCAGAGGTTGGAAGAGTATGATTGGGTCCTGCTACATAGTCCCCTATTGGTTCAGGAGTCCACTGACCTAAAAATATTGCTCCAGCATTTTTCAAAAGTGGCAGTAGGTTGTCAGGTTTTTCTGTCATAACCTCAAGATGTTCTGGTGCAATCTCATTGGCAACATCACAGGCTTCATTCAAAGATTTAACAACTATAATTGCACCAAAATTTTTTAGTGATTTTTTGGCTATTTCCGACTTTGGTAAAGATTTAATCTGCCTTGCTATTTCTTTTTTTACTTCTAATGCGACTTTTTCTGAAGTTGTGACAAGGATGCTACATGCCATCTCATCATGTTCAGCCTGACTGAGCATATCGGCAGCTACAAAGGCTGGATTTGCTGAACTATCTGCAATAATGAGTATCTCACTCGGTCCTGCGATCATGTCAATGTCAACTTCACCGAAAACAAGTTTTTTTGCTGTTGCCACATATATGTTCCCGGGTCCAACAATTTTGTCAACTTTCTTAATTGTTTCAGTTCCATAAGCCATTGCAGCTACTGCCTGTGCTCCACCTACTCTGTAAACTTCTTTTATTCCAAGAAGATGTAAGGCTGCACATACAGTTGAATTAAGCTCACCATGTGGGGTAGGCACAGATACTGCAATTTCTCTTACTCCTGCAACCTGAGCAGGGATAATATTCATAAGAACCGTTGATGGATAAGATGCTTTACCACCAGGAACATAGGCTCCAACTCTTTCAATAGGTCTTATTAGCTGTCCAAGTGTAATATCTTCCTCTTCGTACTGCCATGATTTTTCAAGCTGTCGCTCGTGAAATCTGCGGATTCTTTCTGCAGCAAACCTGAGTGCGTCAATTATTTCTTTTGATACTTCCTTCGTCTTTTCTTTAATTTCATCAGGTTCAATCTTAAGTGGAAGGGTGTGTTTATCAAACAGTTTTGTATATTTAATTAGAGCTTTATCTCCTCTTTTTTTAACTTCACTGAGGATTTTCTTAACATTGGTCTCAATTTCAGGCTCAGATGTTGACCTTTTACGGAGTTTTTTTATAAATCTTTGAAGCTCAGTTTTATCTTTGATAGTCAGCATAGAAAATTATACCCTAAAACGTTACTAATTTCAATCACTTTACTATAACCACCGGGCATGTTGCATGTGTTGCTACTCTACGAGATACTGAACCAAGAAGCCATCTTTCAATTTTTGACATCCCTCTCTGCCCCATGATTATTATGTCAAAATCATTCTCAGAAGCATATCTTACAATCTGGTCTGCTGGATGTCCGGCTACTATCTCTGTTTTTATTTTCACTTCATATTCTTTTGCAATTGACAATATCTTCTCAAATTCCTTCTTATAGTATTCCGTGGCACTGTCAATAACTGCTTTAACTTCTAAAATATCAGCAGGCTCTGGTGGCTGGGCTACAGATAGTAGAACAATTTCTCTTTCCTTTTCCGGACATTCCTTCGAGAGTTTTAAAGCAAAATCAAAGGCTTTGTAGGATTCTTGAGAACCGTCAAAGGCAACTAAAATTTTTTCAACATTCTTAATCCTCCTTTTTGGTTTTAGGCAACAAATACTTTGGTAAATAAAATGCATTGGCTATAATTGTTGGGATAACAGCACTACCAATTACTGCTGCAATTAGAAGTGAATACTGGGTCTGGTCAATTATTCCATGTGTTAATCCAAATAATGCTGAAATAGAGCCAAATGTAAGACCTGTTGACATAAGAAGTGTTGTATACATTCCTTCTTTATGTCTGAATTTAAAAATTTTGGTTACAGGATAAACACCAGCTATCTTCGTTATTATTTTTCCGCCTAATAATACCAGAAGTGCCAGAGGTGCTGTAATAATTGAAGGAATTGATACAAAATATCCTGCTCTTAAAAAATAAACAGGAGTGAGAAATCCTATTGTAAGTGTTCATAATCTTCTTATAAGTTGATGGTCTTTTCCGGCTGTTCCTGCTAAAACCATACCAACAATATAAGCAGGAAGTACTGCTTCACTGCCTGACCATATGGCTATTGCACCAAGTCCAAAAAGTATGAATAAAAGATATTTAGTTTCAAACTCTGAAAAAGTTTGGTTTAAATATTGATTATCAGCCTGATAAAGATAAGACTTTGAAGTTATGGCTTTATTCAAATAAAAAATGGAATGAACCAAAAGTGTTTTATCAGCTTTTAAGAATATCCATGCTCTGTAATATTAAAGTTGATAAAAAGTTTTCAGAACAATTTAAGAATTCTCAACGAGCAGGCACAGTAACGCTGGAAAGAGCATATTATTTAGCAAAAATCTCAGAACTAATAAATTTCCATCTATCTGATATAGGGAAATTACCTGAACCCGGAACAGCAAATGAATCTCTCTTCATAGTAGTTTAAATGAGAAATTTTCTTGCTTTTTTGGTCTGACTTCATAGAAAATTGTAGCATAATTTCAAAATAATGAGGTGAAAGCTCTGAAGCCAGCCACTGTGTTTATTGTTTTGCTTGGGTTCGTAAGTCTTTTTTCTGATATGACCTATGAGGCTGCAAGAAGCATTACTGGTCCTTTTCTTGCATTTTTAGGAGCAAGTGCGACTTTAGTTGGCTTTATTGCAGGGCTTGGAGAGTTTATTGGATATGCATTAAGGCTTTTTTCAGGATGGCTTGCTGATAAAACAGGTAAATACTGGAGCATAACCATTGTAGGATATCTAATTAATCTCTTAAGCGTTCCTGCGCTTGCTTTAGTGGGACAGTGGCAGCTGGCGGCAGTTTTAATCATGGCTGAAAGAGTTGGCAAAGCTTTAAGAACGCCTGCAAGGGATGCTATGCTAAGTCATGCCACAGCAGAGATTGGGCGTGGATGGGGTTTCGGACTTCATGAGGCAATGGATCAGATTGGAGCAATGCTTGGTCCATTGATAGTGGC
Organism: Thermodesulfovibrio aggregans; assembly: GCF_001514535.1. NCBI lineage: Bacteria > Pseudomonadati > Nitrospirota > Thermodesulfovibrionia > Thermodesulfovibrionales > Thermodesulfovibrionaceae > Thermodesulfovibrio > Thermodesulfovibrio aggregans. The sequence continues at coordinate 537,164 of NZ_BCNO01000001.1, forward strand.
AGCGGTATTTTATTTTCACGGTGGATACAGAGAAGCTTTCGGAGTGTTGCTTATTCCAGCTGTTATAGCCATTGGTATCTTAGTTTTTGCAAGGTTTCTTTATCCTTCCCCAAGAGACTTAGAAATATCAAAGATTCAGATTGAAACAAAGGGGTTGAGCAAAGTTTACTGGATTTATCTAATAGCAGTTGCCTTAAATGGTGCAGGATATGCTGATTTTCCATTGATTACCTATCATTTTAAGAAAGTTGCCACAGTGCCTGAACAGTGGATACCTGTTTTTTATGCTCTGGCAATGGGTATTGATGCTATGGCTGCTTTAATCTTTGGACATTTTTTTGATAAAAAAGGACTTTCAATTCTTATTTTTTCAGTGATTATCTCAGCAGGCTTTGCACCTCTTTGTTTTCTTGGAGGATTTTACTCTGCTTTTATGGGAATGCTTCTGTGGGGGATAGGGATGGGAGCACAGGAGTCCATTATGAGAGCTGCTGTTGCGGTTTTAGTTCCAAAGGAAAAAAGAGGAGTTGGATATGGAGTATTTAATACAGGATATGGTGTATTCTGGTTTTTGGGTAGCACTGCTTTAGGTTTTTTATATGATTTTTCGGTTTCTGTTCTGATAGTTTTTTCAGTTCTTCTTCAGTTTTCTTCCATACCCTTTCTTTTCAGGGTAAGAAAAATGTTACACTAAAAATTAATTTTTAGAGTTTTATTTATGCTAATGGAGGTTGTAATATGAAAACATGGTTTGTATATGTATTTGGCAGATGGATTGTTCTCTCAGGTATTGCAGGAGCACTTTTACAGTTTGTTCTAAGTGACTATCTCAGGATTCACACAATTCCAGCATTTTTGCTAAATCAGTTTTTGCTTGCCAATGTATTCTGGTTCGTTGACAAAGCAATCTTTAAATCCCATTTCAATATTCCTGCGTTTTATCCTCTATGGGAAATCAGGAAGAATGTTGTATGTGCTGACTGTGGAAAGATTTGCGAAGGTTACAGAGTTGTAAAAACAAAAAACTACGATAGACTTCATGATCCTGAGCCTGAATTTAGATGCAAAGAATGCAGGGAGAGAAAATTAGATGAATTAAGAAGAAGAGGTATAGAGGTATAAAAAACAAAGAAGGTGGAGGAGCACTCCTCCACCTTTGTGCTTAAAAAAGATTACTGTTTCTTTTCAGCTGGTTTTTCAGCTTTCTTCTCTTCTTTCTTTACTTCACCTTTTTTCTCAGCTTTAGGAGCAACTTTCTTTACGCTCTTTGCTGTGAGCTTGCCGTCTTTCTCGGTATATTTTACTACAACCTTGTCACCAGCCTTTACATCCTTGATCTGCTCATCTGTTACGCCGATTGTGAGTTCCTGCTTTTTGCTCTTTACTGTGATGGTTTTTCCAACTGTGTCAACAGCTGTAACCTCACCGGTAATCTGTTTTACTTTCTCTTTCTTAGCAGGCTTTTCAGCTGGCTTTGCTGGCTCAGCTTTCTTTGCTGGCTCGGCTGGTTTTGCTGCAGGCTGCTCTGCAAAAGCTGCTGTTACTGTGAAAGCAAATACCAAAGCCATTACTACTGCTAAAATTTTCTTCATACCTTTTTGTCACCTCCTTTCTTTTAAGTTTTTCTTTTAAAGGGATTTCAGTTTTTAGCTAAAAGTTATTTAATACAAATTTTATGCCAAAATATTTAAAGCTAAATACTTGAGTTTTTCTTGATTCAAATTTCCTCATTTAAGGAAGTTTTCCTTTTTAGGGAAATTTTCAGAAAGACCGAATTTTTCAAGTCTGTACCAGAATGTCTTGTAGCTCATCCCAAGTAATCTCGCAGCCTTTGCGATAACATAGTTAGATTTAACAAGTGCTTTTTTAAGGAGCTCTTTTTCAAGCTCTTCATAGTTTATTCCTTCATCAGGTATATCTATTTCAAAGACATTTCTTGGCATGGAAATTTTTAGTTCATCCTGAATATCTTTTAATCTGATTTTTTCTCCTTCACAGATAATTATTGCTCTTTCAATAACTGTTTCCAGTTGTCTGATGTTTCCTGGCCAGTGATAACACATTAATGCTTCCAATGCTGAATTGTCAATTCCATTAATCCTTTTGCCAAATTCTTTTGAGTATTTTTCAATAAAGAAATTTACTAACTCCGGTATGTCTTCTTTTCTTTCTCTCAATGGAGGTATTTCAACTGTTATGACCTTTAGTCTATAGAAAAGATCTTCTCTAAATCTATTTTTTTCTACCTCTACAGAGAGATTTTTGTTGGTTGCTGCAATGATTCTCACATCAACTTTAATAGTATCTTTGCCGCCAATTCTTCTTATTTCTTTTTCTTGAAGCACTCTGAGAAGTTTAGACTGAGTGGCAAGTGGAAGTTCAGCAATTTCATCAAGAAAAAGTGTTCCTTTGTCTGCAGCTTCTATAAGTCCAATTTTCCGGTTAGTTGCACCTGTAAAAGCTCCTGGTTCATAGCCAAATAGTTCACTTTCTATCAATGTTTCAGGGATTGCTGCACAGTTTATTGCAATGAAAGGTTTGTCTTTTCTTGGAGAATTATAATGAATTGCCTTTGCAATAAGCTCTTTACCCGTTCCACTTTCTCCATATATAAGGACTGTTGCATTTGTTGGAGTAGCTTTTTTTACAATGTCAAGAACCTGAAGCATCTTTTTTGATTTTCCAATTATACCATCTATTTTAAATTTTTCATAAAGCTCTTTTCTTAGCATCAGATTTTCCTTAATAAGATTCATTCTTTCTTCTGCTTTTTTTATAGTAACTAAAAGTACTTCTTTATCAAGAGGTTTTGTAAGATAATCGAATGCTCCTTTTTTAATTGCCTCAACTGCAGATGAAATAGTTCCAAAGGCAGTGATGACAATTACAGCAGGGATATATGGTTCCTGGGGAAGACTGTTAAGTATTTCAATTCCATTTTGATTTCCCAGTTTAAGATCAGTAAGAATTATCTCCGGGTTTATTTCATTAATTATTTTTCTTGCTTCTTCTAAAGAAGAGGCAGTATAAACATTATAACCTTCTTCTGAAAGAATAGTTTTTAAAATTTCTCTCTGTAACTGCTCATCATCTATAATAAGTATTGTTGTCATCTATTAAACCGGAATATAGATTTTTACTTCGGTGCCCTGTCCTAATTTGCTTGAAAATTCTATTGTTCCACCATGCTCTTCTATAACTTTTTTTGCTAAAGGAAGCCCGAGTCCTAATCCGTCTCGTTTAGTAGAAAAGAATGGTTCAAAAATTTTATCAATAACCTCTTCAGGTACCCCAGAACCTGTGTCAGATATTTTAATTAAAATATTGTCATCTACAAGTTCTGTTTTAATAAAGAGATTTTTCACTTCAGAGTCTCTCATTGCATATATCGCATTTGTTATTATGTTTAAGAAGCAGCTTTTTATCAAATCTACATCTACATTTACAGTAAAATCAACCGTATAATCTTTGTAAATGTTTATCCCTTCCTTTTCTGCTGTTGCTTCAATAATTGATACAACATCTTCAATTATTTCGATAATATTTGCAACTTTTTTATTTAGTTTCAAGGGTTTTACATATTCAAGATATTCAGTGATTAGATTGTTTACTCTATAGATTTCCTGTTTCATCTTTTCAAGTAAATTTATATGGTTGCTGTTGTTTTTATCTTCTTTTTTTAGCTTTTCTATTAGATGATCAATGCTTAAATTTATGAAATTAAGAGGATTTCTTATTTCATGAGCGATTGTGCGGCTGAGTTGTCCAATAGCTGCAAGATGTTCTGCCTCTCTAAGTCTTTCATGTAGCATCTGGTTTTCCTGAAGTTTCTGAATCATAAAATTAAAACTTTCTGCTATTTTACCTATTTCATCTTTTCTGTTAATGTTAAGTCTGTAATTAAAGTCACCCTGCGCAACTTTTATAGCAGCTTCAGTTAAAGTATCAATTGGTCTTGTATATCTCGAAGAAATTATATAAGTCACGATTATTCCTAAGGAAAATATAATTAAAGTTGTTATCATTCTTTTAATTGCATTTGTTTTAAGGATTTTTGAAAAATCGTCTTTATTAATTCTCAAATGTATATAACCATATTGAACATTGCCAGCTATTACAGGAACTATTACATTATATACATTTTCTTCTTCAAAAACTGGTTCACCAAGCTCAGCTTTAATTATTAATTCTTTCTTCCTGTGAGTTACTGGTTTCCCTATATTTTGTGGATTGGTGCTTGCAATTATTTCCTGTTGATTGCTAATTATAGAGATTTCTTTTATGCCTTTTGTATTGAGTTTTTTGACATATTCTGCAAGCTTATTTGACCCTCCACGAGTCACCTCTTCAACTCCTATTTGAATAGCCTTTGTAAGATCAGCGGTTTGATTTTCTATTTCCTTTAAAAGTCTTCTCTCAGTCTGAGTATAAAATAAATAGAGCATGGACATTAAAGTGAAGTTAAGTAAAAGCAAAAGTAATATAAACTTCCACTTCAAGGATAATCTATCAAGGATATTCATAATCATGTATAATGTATTATAGTATGCTTTCACAAAGAATATCATCTGTCTATAAGAGAATAACCTATGCTGCACTTAGGGCAGGAAGAAATCCAGAAGAGATTAAACTTATTGCTGTTACAAAATCCCATGGTATTGATAAAATAAAAGAGGCAGCACAGCTTGGATTAAGAATTTTTGGAGAAAACAGGGTTCAGGAAGCAAAGGATAAAATAGAAGATTTAAAAGAATTTTTTAATAAATGGAGAATGAACATTGAATGGCACATGATAGGGCATCTCCAGAGTAATAAAGTAAAAGATGCTGTGAGACTTTTTGAACTAATTCATTCAGTCGATTCTGAAAAGCTTGCATCAATGATAGATAGAGAAGCAGAAAAAATTGGTAAAGTTCAAAGAATTTTAATTCAGGTAAAATTATCGGACGAAGAATCAAAGTTTGGAATAAAACCTGAAGACACTGAAAAATTAATAGAATTTTGTTCTAAACTTTCCAATATTAAATTAGAAGGGCTTATGACAATTCCACCATATTTTGAAAATCCTGAAGATGTAAGACCCTATTTCAAAAAACTAAGACAAATGAAAGAGGAATTAGTTCAAAAAGGATACTCTCTCAGAGAGTTATCAATGGGTATGTCTCATGATTTTGAAGTAGCAATTGAGGAAGGTGCTACGATGGTAAGAATAGGCACAGCCCTTTTTGGGGAAAGAATAAATTAGGGAGGTAAGATAAAGATGATAGGTTTTATAGGTGGTGGTAATATGGCAGAAGCCCTTATAAGAGGGCTTGTTAAACAGGGTAAGAGAAATATTGTTGTATCCGAACCAATTGAGGAAAGAAGGAGATATCTTGAAAACTGCTATGGAATTAAAACAACTCTATCAAATCCAGAAGTTGTTAATTTAGCTGACATTGTAGTGATTGCGGTTAAACCACAAAACATAAAAGAAGTGCTTGAAGAGATTAAAGATACTGTTACAGAGAAACATACTGTGGTTTCTATTGCTGCAGGAATTCCTTTAAGTTTATTACAGAAACATCTAAAAACAGATAAACTTATAAGAGCTATGCCTAACCTTGCAGCTACTGTTGGAGAAGCCATGACTGTTCTTGCTCTCTGTGAATGCCTTGAGATGAAAGTGGTAGCTCCAGTAAGAGATATCTTCATGAGTGTGGGAAAAGTAATAACACTACCAGAGCACTATATGAATCTTGTTACTGCATTGTCTGGTAGTGGACCTGGATTTTTATGCTATATAGTTGAAGAATTTATCAATGTTTCAACAGAAGCAGGTTTCCCTGAAGATGTGGCAAGGGAGTTAATCATTCAGACATTTATTGGAACAGCAAAGCTTCTTGATAGCGGACTTCCACCTGATAAAATCAGGCAGAAGGTGACATCTCCAGGGGGCACAACAGAGGCAGGATTAAAGATTTTATCTGATGGAACACTGAAAGAAGTGCTTTTTAAAACATTGCAGGCAGCAGCAAGAAGAGCTCAAGAACTTAGCATGCAGGACTGAGGATAAAAAATGTTTATAATTGGTAATCTTATAATTGCACTGGCAAATGTTTTAGATATTTCTCTTACAATTTATAGCCTTATCGTAATTATTTCAGCAGTACTGAGCTGGGTAAATCCAGATCCATACAATCCAGTAGTTAGATTTCTACATTCTGTAACAGAGCCTGTTTTTAGACCGATAAGAAGGTTACTGCCTTTTAGACTACCTATTGATATTTCACCAATAATTGTATTGCTAATTATATATTTTTTACAGATTTTTTTAATATCAAGCCTTATTGAGCTTGGTTATAGAATAAAAGGAGGAAACATATGAGAATTACTCCATTAGACATTCAACAGAAGCAGTTTAAGGTTAGACTCAGAGGCTTTGACATGGAAGAGGTATATTCTTTTCTTGAACTTATAAGAGAAGAGTTAGAAGAACTCTTGAAAGAGAATTCAATGCTTAAGGAGAAGGTTGCGATTCTCGAGAATCAGTTAGAGGAATACAGAAAAATTGAACAATCAATTAGAGATACACTAATGACAGCACAGAAACTTGTTGAAGACTATAAAACAAATGCAAAAAAAGAAGCAGAGCTTATAATTAAAGAGGCAGAACTAAAAGCAGAGAACATTATTAAAGAAGCACAGGAAAAAGTTGTCAAAATTCACGAAGACATAGTTGATCTTAAGGGAATAAGAAGGCATTTTAAAGAAGAGATAAAAAGGCTTATTGAGAGTCATTTAAGAATGCTTGAGTTTGATAAGGAAAGAGAAGGAGAAGAAGAAAGTGAAGTATAACTCTCTTCGGGGAATGCAGGACATAATAGAACAGGTTCAACTTTGGCAGTATATTGAAAAGATTGTTAGAGAAATTTTTGAAGTCTTTAATTTTCGGGAAATACGAACTCCTATCTTAGAGAATGCTGAAGTTTTCTTAAGAAGTATTGGTGAAGATACAGACATAGTTGAAAAAGAGATGTATATTTTTAAGGATAAAAAAGGAAGAACTGTTGCCTTAAGACCTGAAGGAACTGCTTCTGTAGTTAGAGCTTACATTCAGCACAACCTTTTTAATAAACCTGTCCCTCAGAAATTTTACTATATCGGTCCCATGTTCAGATATGAGAGACCTCAAAAAGGAAGATTCAGACAGTTTCATCAGATTGGTGCAGAATGCTTTGGAATAAGCTCTCCATGGGTAGATGCTGAGTTAATTTATATGATTAAAAATTTTTTTGAGAGGCTAAAAATCAGAGACTTAAACTATGAGATAAACTCTCTTGGATGCAAAAACTGCAGACCCGAATACAGAAAAGAGCTTTTTAATTTTTTATCTAATAAAGTGCCCCATTTATGCAATGACTGTCAGAGAAGATTTGAAAGGAATCCATTAAGAGTGCTCGATTGTAAAGTAGAATCCTGTAAGGAAGTTCTTAAGGAAACTCCTTTAATTCTTAACTTTTTATGTGATGACTGTAAACAACATTTTTTTCAGTTACAGAGAGAACTTGAAGATTTCAATATAACATATACTGTTAATCCAAAAATTGTAAGAGGGCTTGACTACTACACAAGAACTGTTTTCGAAGTTACAACCAATGCTCTTGGTGCCCAAAATGCAATTGCCGCAGGAGGAAGATATGACGATCTTGTTGAGTTCTTTGGTGGACCTCCAACTCCTGCAGCTGGATTTGCCATAGGTATTGAGAGATTAATAGAGCTTTGTTCAACCGCATTATCAATACCTCCAAATACAGCTTTTGTATATGTTGCTTATATTGGAAGTGAGTCAAAAAAAGAAGCAAAGAGAATTATTAATTTTCTAAGAGAAAATGGCATAACTACAGAAACTGCATATGAAGAAGTTTCTCTAAAAAGCCAGATGAGAAGAGCAGACAGATTAGGCGTTAACATTGTTATAATTATCGGTGAGGATGAGATTAAAAAATCAATCTATAGATGGAAAAACATGAAGACAGGTGTGGAGGGAGAGTGCTCTTTCAATGAATTAATTGAATTAGTGAGGAGGGTTAATGACCAAAAGTAAGGCAGAACTAATTTTAAAGAAATTTAAAGATAAAAAAGTCCTTGTAATTGGTGATATTATTCTTGATAAATATATCTTTGGTAAAGTCTCAAGAATTTCTCCTGAAGCTCCTGTTCCTGTTGTTGAAGTTACAGAGGAGTCTTACAGACTTGGAGGAGCAGCAAATGTGGCTAATAATATCATTGCTCTTGGTGGAAAAGCTTACATTTCAGGAATAATTGGCAAAGGTACAACAGGCAAAATTGTAAGAGATTTATTAGAAGAAAGAGGCATAGGACTTGACTATATTTTTGAAGATTCAAGAAGAACAACAGTTAAAACAAGAGTTATTGCTGGGAATCAACAAATTGTGCGGTTTGATATAGAAGATCGCAGAAGACTTGAAGGTAAGTCAAAAGAGAATTTTCTCTCTATGATAAAGAGTTCATTGAATGACTTTGATGCTGTGATAGTATCTGATTACAGGAAAGGAGTTGTTTCTGAAGAACTACTAAGGATTTTAGTTGAGCGTAAGAAGAAAAATGGTAATTTTATTGCAGTTGATCCAAAGATAGGCCATTTTAGACTTTACAAGCATGTATCAATTATCACACCAAATATCGTTGAAGCTTCTCATGGCGCAGAAGTTGAGATTAAGGATGAAAAAACTCTTATAAAAGCTGGAAACAATCTTTTAAAAAAGCTTATGTGTGACTTTGTTTTAATAACAAGGGGAGAAGAAGGAATGAGCCTTTTTGAAAAGAAGGGCTCAGATGTAACTGTTACTCATCTACCAACAGTTGCAAAAAAAGTATTTGATGTTACAGGTGCAGGAGATACTGTTATAGCTACTGTAACTCTCGCTTATGTTTCTGGTGCTGATATGGTTTCTGCAGCAAAAATTGCAAATGTAGCAGCGGGAATTGTGGTAGGCAAGATTGGAACTGCTACTGCTACACCTAAAGAGATATTGGAAATACTGAAAACACATCCCTATGCATAGAGCTCTCGCACTTTATTCTGGAGGACTTGATAGTCTTCTCTCCATACTTATTGTAAAAGAGCAGGGTATTGATGTAGTTGCTTTAAAATTTTTTACAGGTTTTACTGCTCCATTAAATGAAAATGACTTAAACTATGCTAAAAAATTTGGCTTTAAAATAGAAGAAATTGATATAAGAGAAAAATTTATTGAAGTCTTAAAAAATCCTGAATATGGATATGGGAAAAATCTTAATCCATGTATAGACTGTAAAATTCTTATGCTAAAAGAAGCAAAAGAGAGACTTTCAAAGTATAATGCATCATTCATAATAACTGGAGAAGTGCTTAATCAAAGACCTATGTCACAGAAAAGAGAAGTTTTAAAACTTATTGAAAATAAATCAACATTAAATGGTCTAATCTTAAGACCCTTATCGGCAAAGCTACTTATTCCAACAAAGCCTGAAGCAGAAGGAATTGTAAATAGAGAACTTTTATATGATATCTGGGGGAGAACAAGAAAACCTCAGCTTAATTTAGCAAAAAAATACGGGATTGAAAAACCTCCACAGCCAGCAGGTGGATGTTTACTTACAGAGCCAAGCTTTTGTAGGAAAGTTAAAGACCTTATCGAATATGATGAACTTACAGTGCAAAATATTGAACTGCTGAAAATAGGAAGACATTTTAGAGTATCTGAACACTGCAAGGTGATTGTTGGAAGAGATGAAAAAGAAAACGAATTTTTATTAAACAACCATTATGGAACATTTATCTATCCCAAAGATTTTAAAGGTCCTGTTGTTTTATTAACTGGAAACTGTTCAGAAAAAAATATTGATATGGCAGCATCAATATGTGCATATTACTCAAAAAGAAAGACTTTGGAAGTTGTTATTAAAACTGCCACTCAGGAGGAAATAAAAATTTATAGTGCAATTACTGAAGAGGAGATATTAAAATACAGACTATGACAAAACTTTTGGAGGCAGTTATGAAAAAAATTATGATCTTTTTATTAATCTTACTTCTTTTTGCTTGCGGAGGCAAAAAACAGACTAAACAGCCATCTACCGAGTATCTTTATACAACAGAGGCATTTAAAGTTGTAGAGCAAATAAGGCAGGCCTATCAAAATAAAGATAACTCTGGCATAAGACAATACTGTTCTGAGTCTGCATACAGAGAGATAGTTGCATCAATAAAGCCTTTTGACAGGGCAGAGCTTGAATTCACACCAGTTCTTGTAGAGATGGAAAATGATGGCTACAGACTTTATGTTTCATGGAATGGAAAATGGAGCTATATTGGCAATGAGACAGAAGAGAGAGGACTTGCAATATTTTTGATGAAAGGTAATCCACCACGGGTTGAAAAAATTCTTAGAGGAAATCCTTTTAGATATCCTGATTAACCAAATCTACCAGTGATATATTCTTCTGTTAATTTGTTTGATGGAACAGTGAATATTTTGTCAGTTTTATCGTATTCAATGAGTTCACCAAGCATCATAAATCCAGTCCAGTCAGAAATTCTTGCTGCCTGCTGCATATTGTGGGTAACAATTATTATGGTTACTCTGTCTTTCAATGACACAATAAGTTCTTCGATCTTTCCTGTTGAAATAGGATCAAGGGCACTTGTTGGCTCATCAAATAGGATAATCTCAGGCTCCACTGCCAGTGCTCTTGCAATGCAGAGGCGTTGCTGCTGTCCTCCGCTCAGTCCAAAGGCACTTGTATTAAGCTTGTCTTTTACTTCATCCCATAATGCTGCATCTTTCAAAGCTTTTTCTACCCTGTGTTTTAGTTCTGTTCTGTTTTTTATTCCTTTAAGTTTTAATCCGTAGGCAATGTTTTCAAAGATTGTCATAGGAAAAGGCGTAGGTTTCTGGAATACCATACCAATTTTGCTTCTTAATTCAATCAGGTCTGTATCTTTTGAAAGAATGTTTTTTCCTTGAAAAATTATTTCCCCTACATATCTATTGCCTGCATAAAGGTCATGCATCCTATTAAAACATCTAAGCAAAGTTGTCTTTCCGCAACCACTTGGTCCGATAAGTGCTGTAACTTTATTTTTATAAACCGTCATATTTATGTTTTTAAGAGTGTGAATGTTTCCAGTATAGTAAAAATTAAGATCTTTTACCACAATTTCCGGTGTCAATCTTTATACCTCCTTTTTATAAGCAATCTTCCAGTTATTGTTGCCAGTAAAATAAAAACAGTTATCATCAAAGAGGCACCCCATGCCTGGGTATGCCAGTCTTCATAGGGTCCCATTGCATACTGGAATATGGTTACAGTAAGGGATGCTATTGGTTCATTCATATTTAGTGAGAAAAATGTGTTATTAAATGATGTAAACAGAAGTGGAGCTGCTTCTCCTGTAACCCTTGCAATTGCAAGAATAATTCCCGTTAAAATTCCAGTTGCTGCACCACGATAAACAACCTGAATAATTACCTTATAGTACGGAGCTCCCAAAGCAAAGGCAGCTTCTCTTAATGTCCAGGGAATAAGAGAGAGCATGTTTTCAGTTGTTCTTAATACCGTAGGAATCATAATGATACCAAGAGATACAGCACCTGCCCATCCACTGAAGTGTCCAAGAGGCTTAACTATAACTGCATAGACAAAAGCACCAACAATTATTGCAGGAACACTGACCATAATATCAGCAAGAGTGCTTATTACTTTTGAAATTTTATACTTTCTTCCATACTCTGCAAGAAAGGTGCCTCCGAGAACTCCCACTGGAACACCAATTAGTGTTGCACATATGGTAATCATAAGGTGTCCTACAAAGGCATTTCGTAAGCCTCCACCTTGTTCACCTGGTGGAGCAGGGTCATTTAGAAATAAAGCAGGATTTATTGCAGTTATACCGTGTCTTAAAACATCAATGATTATAAAAAATAACCAGAATATACCCCACAAAGCTGTAAGAAAACATACAAAAAGTGCTATGCCGCTCAATATTTTTCTTCTCTTCATGATCATCTTTTCTCTGCCCTTACAAGAAAAGCTTTTGCTATTGCAAGAATTGCAAAGCTCATAATAAATAAGAGAAAGGCAAGATAATAAAGGGAGCTTAAATAAATGTCTTTATCAGCTTCTGTAAATTCATTGGCAAGCTTTACGGTAACTGTTGCTGCAGCTTCAAAAAGAGATTTCGGAATCTGATTCAAGTTTCCAAGAACAAAGGCAACTGCCATTGTCTCTCCCAACGCTCTTCCAAGAGAAAGTCCAACTCCACCAAGAACTCCTAATTTTGAATAGGGCATGACCACATCTTTTACTACTTCCCATTTTGTAGCTCCCATTGCATATGCAGACTCTTTAAGCACTGCCGGTGTAAGATTAAAAGAATCTCTTGCTAATGATGCTGTAAAAGGAATAATCATGATACTTAAAATGATGCTTGCAGTAAAAAGATCAACACCAAGAGGTGTTCCTTCAAAAAGTTTTCCAATTAAGGGGACTTTACCGATTGTTGACTGAAAAAAGGGCTCTATATACTGACTCATTATTGGGGCAAGGGTGAAAAGTCCCCACATTCCGTAAATAATACTTGGGATTGCAGCTAAAAGCTCTATGCTCGTGCCTATGATGCCTTTCAAAAAAGGAGGTGCTATTTCAGTGATGAATATTGCTATTCCGATTGCTATTGGTGTAGCAAGAAGCAGGGCTAAAAAAGCTGTAATCAGTGTTCCAGTTAATGCAGGCAATGCACCAAAGACTTCCTGAACTGGGTCCCATTCAGTTGAAAAGATAAATTCTTCAAATCCGAACCTATTCATTGCGGGAAGAGATTCTTTGAAAAGAACTAAAAAAATTCCAGCACTGATTATAATAACACTAAAAGCTGTAACTGCTGTAAATACCAGAAATCCGAAATCAAGAATTTTGCTTTTTTGTATGGACATTTCCTACTATTATATTAAAATTATGTTACAGCAATGTTACAATCTGAGGGACTAATTGGTAGTGTAAAATTTTTTATGTGTAAAATTGACAGAGCAATAAAAGAGGGTGTATCCTCCATTAAATTAACCAAAAATCAAACAAAGAAAGGAGGAATACATCCATGAAAGAAAAACCTTTAACTAATTTAAGATTACCAGATTTATGGAAAGAATTCAACAGTAATTTTAATGAATCTTTCTGGGAAGAATTTGAACAAAAAATGAAGTTAATGAAGAAAAAGTTTATTGAATTAGCATTACAAGAGGAGATAACAGCACTTACAGGGGCTCAAAAATATGAAAGAACCCCAGAGAGAGTTTACCGTAGGAATGGATACTGGAAGAGATACATAATCCTGAAAGATGAAAAGGAATGTCTTTTTGAAGCTAAGAAAATATATAGTGCAGAGAATTTAAGAGAGGCAAAGAGAAACTTTCAGTTATGGGAGAGCAAGTGGGGTAGACTTTATCCTAAAGCAGTAGAGTGTATAAGGAAGAACTGGGAGCAATTGACAGCTTTTTACAAGACTCCGAAGAGTTTATGGAAGAAGTTAAGAACAACAAACATAATAGAGAGGGCATTTAGGGAAGTAAGGCGAAGAACGAGAACTATGAGTTGTTTTAATAATGTTGAAAGTATTGAAAGAATAATTTTTGCAGTGATAAGCCATTTAAACGAAAAATGGAGGAATACACCTATTTATGAATTTACACAAAATTATTGACATTACCGACTAATTTTTAGAATTTTCTTGATTTAATGATGTAAGAATAAAAGGCAGCAGCTTTGGTTGGAATTCTTTTGTAGTCTCTGAAGTCAACTCTGTAAAGTCCAAATCTTGCATCAAGACCGTGAAGCCATTCATAGTTGTCAATCAATGACCAGTAAAAATATCCTCTTACATCAATTCCTTCTTTTATTGCACTTTCAAGGACATCAATATGGGCTTTAATGAACTTTATTTTTTTGTTATCATCTTTTGTGGCAATTCCATTTTCAGTAATAATGAGGGGAACATTTAGTTTTGAAGCATATCTGAGTACTTTTTTCAAACCCTTTGGATATATCTCCCATCCCATATCAGTAAGTCCATATCCATCAATATCTCTGTGTCTTAACTCTATTAAAAGTTTTTTCAGGGGATTAAATCGCATGTGGACCCTTGTGTAGTAGTTTATTCCAAAAAAGTCAAGTTTATTTTTAATTGGTAGGTCTAATTCCACTGTTTTTTTGAATGGAATAGGCAGAATTATTTTGCCAGTGAGAAATCCCTCTATAATTGAGTGATTATAGAAGTGTTTTGCTATTTTTTTTATTAATCTATCAAAGGGATTCCACTTAAGCCAGGGGGCAAAGACCGCCATGTTATGGGCTATACTAACCATGGCATTTTTGTTGTTCATATGAAGGAGTTCGTAAATTTCACTATGACATATTAGAATATTTCTTAAGGCTTTTAAAGCAAGCTCTAAATCCTTATACCCTGGAGGAATACATCCTTCTATATATCCTCCCAGAATAAGAAGATAGGGTTCATTGAAGGTGATCCAATAATCAACTCCCTTAATATTTTCAATAAGTCTTTCCGCATACTCCTTAAACTTTTCAATAGATTTTTTTGTGTGCCATGGATACTTTTTTATAAACCAAACTGGATGAGTGAAGTGATGAAGAGTAATCATCGGAATTATATTATTCTCATTAAGAAGATCAATAACTTTCTGATAATGTTTGACTACATCCTTGTTCCAGTAGTCCTCTGATGGCTGAATTCTGCTCCATTCAATGGAAAATCTGTAGGCATTGACACCAAGGTTTTTAATTAGTTTGATGTCTTCTCTATATAGTTCATAGTGATTCGTTACCTTTGGATTCAGATTAAATATACTGTCCCAGGTAGACCAGTCAGCATAGGGAGAGCCTTCAAGTTGAAAGGCTGATGTAGCAACTCCCCATAGAAAGTTACGCTTTGAATTTTTTAGGTATTCTGATTGAGACTGTTGTTCCCCTGCCATATTCACTTTCAATGGAAATTTTTCCTCCAATTAAATCAAGTAAAGATTTGGATATATATAATCCAAGTCCTGTGCTATCATGCATTTTTTTATTAAAGGAATCAAGTGAGCAGTAAGGCTGAAATAGACTTTTAGTGTCTAAATTTTTAATTCCCTTTCCAGTGTCAGATATAACTATTTTGACAAAATTTTCTTCAACAACCAGAGTGATTGTAATAAAGCCTCTATCAGTAAATTTCACTGCGTTTGATGTTATGTTTAATAGAATCTGTTTTAGTTTAATGGGGTCTGAATAGACAGAAAAATTCTTTACACTACAATTCAACACAATTTCTATGGGTTTAGTGGCAACTAAAATTTTAGTCCACTCGTAGATTTCGTAAAGCAGTTCAACAATATCAAATTCTTCAAGAAATAACTCTGTCTTACCACTTTGAATTTTGCCTATTTCCAATGTATTACTTATTAAATTTTTCATGTAAACTGCCTGAGAAAGTAGCAAAGATATGTAGTTTTTTATTTTATCTTTATCCATCTCAGTCAGGCTTAGTTCAAGTAATTTTGCAACATTAATTATTGCATTTATTGGTGATTTAAGTTCATGAAAGAAAAGTGATAAATCAGATGTTTTTCTCTCAGTCATTTCTTCTATCTTCAAAAATTATTGATCTTTTATGTAATCTTGACCTTCTTTTTGCTTCAGCTTTAACTTCTGAAGCAATTGATGCTAAATGGGCGAATGAAGATATTTTTCCATTTCTGTTGCTTACAATAGCACAGGTAATGGAAAGAAGAGGAAACTTTTCTGTCTCTTCTTTCCTATTTTTTGATATGTAGTATCCCTTATGAAAATCATCACCATGAAAACAAAATAAATTTTTTTCAAAGGCTTCTATGAGTTCTTCACATATGGTTTTTGCTTCATCTACATCTGTAAGAATAATGAAATCATCTCCACCTACGTGTCCAACAAATATTAAAGGATTTTTCTTTGATATGTTATGAAGAATCTCTCCAAGTGTAATAATTACTTTATCTCCCTTTTCAAATCCGTAGTAGTCATTATAGGGTTTGAAGTTATTTATATCTATGTAAGCTATATCAAATAATTTTCCATATAAAATTCTCTTTTCAATCTCTCTCTTTATTGCCCAATTTCCAGGCAAACCTGTGAGAGGATTAGATTCTCTTGCAAGCATAATGGTTTTTTGAGTTAAAAAATTCAAAAGAATATTTATTGGAAGAGTTCCGTAATAAACATTATTTTTTGTAACTATTATATCATCGTAAATGTTTTCCATTTTTCTTGTCTGAACAAGCATGGAAGCTTCTTCTATGGTGAGATAATAATCAATAATCAAAGAGGGTTTTTCCATAACTTCATATATCTTTTTTCTTGCATTAAGATGAATTCCGTAACCGAATCTCCCGAGTACAGTTTTCTCAAGAAATCTCATTCTAACTAGTTGACCAACTACTTCTCCCTTCTCATTTACTACTGAAATCAGATTTAACTTTTCATCTTTCATAAATTTAAAAAAGGCGTCTGTCACTGAACAATCCCATAGAATTGGAGAAATGCTTTCAGCAATATCACCGATTAGTAGATTGAGAATGTCTATTTCACTCTTAACTACCATTGCTTTTTTTTATGATATTTGGAGCTGGCATTCCAAGAAGATAACCCTGTAGAAGGTCAACATCGAGCTTTAAAATTTCAATTAACTCTGTCTGGGTTTCTATTCCCTCTGCTAATACCATTATGTCCTTTTTATGGCAAATATCTACTGTGAAGGCAATGAAATCTCTACAAAAAGAGTTTTTCTTTAAACCTGATATGAAGTATCTATCTATCTTTACCATATCTGGCTCGACTAAAGTAAAAAGCTTTGGACCACCAAAACCCGCACCAAAGTCATCAATTGCTATTTTATATCCTCGGATTTTGTAATAATCTATGGCTTTAAGAAAAACTTCATAGTTTTCAATCATTGTATGTTCAGTAATCTCAAGCACGATTTTTTCCTTTGAAAGCTCAAACTCCTCAGCAAATCTATCGGTTAACCCTATTTCGTGATTGGGATGAAGTAAAGTTTCTGGACAAACATTTATAAAAAGATAGTTTTCTAATTTTTGAGCTTTTGCCTCTTTCATTGCATTTCTTCTACATATCATGTCAAGAAAATAAAGAGAACCATCTGTCTTCGCATTTTCAAATAATTTTTTAATATCAATTCGTTTTGTTCTGTGCCTTGCAAGAGCTTCGTATCCGAAGATTTTGCCTGTCTTTGCTGCAAAAATAGGCTGAAAGTGGACTGTTAGCGCAGCATAAGTAGTTTTGACTTCATTTAGTTCAGCCTGTAGTTGTAGCATTTTTCCCTCCAAAGAGCATTTTTATAGATGATAGCAGAAAATTGTTACAGCATTTTTAAAAAAATGTTAAAAAAATGTTAATTTTTCGCAAAAATTTAACAGAAATTTAATATTAATTTAATATTCCTGTAACCTGAATTAGCTATCATTAAACTAAAAATATGCTTTTATGCGACTTTCATATTCATACCAAATACTCAGATGGCTCAATGGAATTAAGAAAAGTCATTGATATTTTTGGACAGGCAGGTTTTGATGTAATTGCCATCACAGATCATGTCGTAAATGGGGACAGCATGATTGGCAAACTTGCATACAGATTCCGCTTTACAATTACTGAGAAAAATTTTGACGAATACATTGAAAACATAAAATATGAAGCAGAAAGAGCATGGAATAAATATGAAATGCTCGTTATTCCAGGAGTTGAGATAAGCAAGAACTATCTTTCCTCTGAAAAATCAGCTCATTTACTGATAATTGATATAAAGGATTTTATTCCAGCCTGTGACAGTTATGAGTCAATATTTCTGCAAGCAAAAAAACAGAATGCCCTTGTGATTGCCTGCCATCCCCATCACATGAAAGGTGAGATAAGGAATACGCTTTATCTATGGAAAAACAGACAAAAATACGGCAAATACATAGATGCCTGGGAGATTGCAAACAGAGATGATGTTTTCAGGGTTGTAAGCCTAAAAAAATATCCCTATATAGCAAATAGCGATTTTCACAAACCAAGACATCTTTACTCTTGGAAAACACTTCTTAATTGCGATAAAAATGTCGAGTCAGTCAAAAACTGTATAAAGAACAACAAAGGCGTAGCAATAACACTTTTTAGGGGGTAAAAATGTTAACGATTATTTTATTAGTTATTTCTCTGAGTTTCACAGCCTATCTGGTTCAGATTTTAGCACTTAGAAAAAAACTAAAAGAGAGTCATTCATCTGATTTTAATCCGCCCGTGTCAATTATCAAGCCTCTTAAAGGGCTTGATGATAATCTTTTTGACAATCTTGAGAGTTTCTGTAAGCAGGATTATCCGGTTTATGAGGTCATACTGTCTTTGCAGGATCACAACGATCCAGCTTACAGGGTAGCAGAAAAAATCAGAAAGAAGTATCCAGATATTGTCAGGATCGTAGTTGACAACTCTTCAAGGGCATTAAATCCAAAGGTAAAGAACATGCTATCTGCCTACAGAGAGTCAAAGTATGAATATTTTTTAATAAGTGATAGCAATGTATATGTGGATAAGGATTATCTAAGAAAAACAGTTTCTGCAATGGATGAAAACACAGGACTTGTTACAAATTTAATAGTAGGAGTTAGAGGTAAAAGCATTGGTGCACTACTTGAAAATCTTCAGCTTAATTCCTTTATTCTGCTAAGTGTTTGTTTTCTTGACAAGTTTTTGAAAATGCCCTGTAGCATCGGTAAATCAATGCTAATGAGAAAAAGAGATTTTGAAGAGATTGGCGGACTCAATGCTGTAAGTAATGTTCTTGCAGAAGATTACATTATCGGAAAATTAATTCATGAGCATGGTAAAAAGGTAGTTCTCTCAAATTATTTAATTAAAAATGTAAACGAATACTGGTCAATTAGAAGGTTTTTGAACAGACACACAAGGTGGGCAAAAATCAGATGGAAGATTGCTGGCTTTAAGTATTTTGTAGAGCCAATAAATAATCCTTTATTTTTAGCAGCACTTGTTCCTGTTTTGGAAGGTTTTACAAGACTATCAATAGCCTTTTTCTTTATTGCCTGTCTATACAAGATTTTGATTGATGTATATGTAGCCAGGCTTGTAAACTTCAAAATTGGTTTTTCCAGCTTACTTATTCCCATTAAAGATCTTTTAATTGGTTTTTTATGGGTTGTTCCGCTTTTTTCAAGCAGGTTAATGTGGAGGGATAATATCTATAAAATTGGAAAAGATACAGTGCTTTTTGAGCAAAGAAACTCTTGGAGTATAAAGAATATATTTGTTAAATTCAAGGAAGCATTTATTTCTTAGGAGACAAGATGAGAATTGCAGTTATTGGAGATATTCATGGCAATATGGAAGCACTCAAAGTAGCCTATGAGGTTGCTCAAAAAAGTGGTGCCGAGAAAATTTTTCATCTTGGTGACCTTGGTGGATATGCCCCTTTTGTAAATGAGGTTGTTGATTTTTTAATTGAGAATAATATCCCTGGAGTTCAAGGTAATTATGATGAGGCAGTTGCCTTTAATAAAGAGCACTGTGGTTGTAAGTATGAAGATGACTTTCAGGCAGAGATGGCTCATCTTTCCTTTGAATGGACAAAGAAAAATGTAAATGAAAAGGCAAGAGAATACATGAAGAGTCTTCCTTTTAGGGTTGATTTTGAAGTTGAGAGTAAAAAAATTAGTATCTTTCATGCTACACCTACCAAGAATAATCTTTACTGGTATGAACAAAGGCAGGACAAATTTTTTCTTCTCATGGCTAAAAAAGCTGGAGCAGATGTTATGATTTATGGACATACACATATACCCTATTTTAAACAGCTCAATGGAAAATACTTTATAAATGCTGGAAGTGTAGGAAAACCAAAGGATGGTGATCCGAGAACCTGTGTTTGCATTATTGATATTTTAAGGGATACTGTCAAGGTAGAATTCATCAGAAAAGAGTATGACATTAAAAAAGTTGTTGATTCAATCATTGAAAGGGGTCTCCCCACATACTTTGCTATAAAACTTATGAAAGCAAAATAGGAGGGCAAAAATGAACAGAGGAAAAATTTTATTAATCGATGACAAAGAAGAAGACCTGAGAGTTACAAAAGAACTTCTTGAAAAGGCTGGTTACACCGTTATTGAGAACCTGGGCTGGTTAGGCTCAACAAAAATGATTAAGACATTTAAACCTGATTTGGTTCTTCTTGATGTAAATATGCCAGCTCTTTCAGGAGATAGACTGTACGATTTGTTTGAACAAAGTGTAAGGGCAGACGGAATTCCAGTTATATTTTATTCATCTCTTGAAGAGAGCTTGTTGAAAAGATTGGTTCTTCAGAAGCAGGTTAGAGACTACATTGCAAAGGGTGATGTTTTCCTGCTTTATAAAAAAATTTCCCATCACATCAAAAAAGCCCATTAGCCCCCCCTCCTCCCAACAGAAGAGATTGCTCGGGTTTTTTCCCGAGTGATCTCATTTGATTTTTGTTTGTTAAACTGATAAACTTTTCAGTATGAGTCTAATAAATATACCAGCTATAGCTGTAGTTTTAAATGATAGAGATGTTTTATCCTTAGACAGAAAATTATTAACTGAAGCTGATCTTATTGAATTGCGGGTTGATATGTTTGAGAATACTCAGGAAGTTGAGAAAATTTTTTCTATTGCAAAAACAAAGTTTAATCTTCCTCTTCTCTGTACAATAAGAGCAATAAAAGAGGGTGGCAAAAGAGACATTCCTGATAGACTTGATGTATATGTTAGATTAATTCCCTTTTGTGACTTCTTTGATATAGAGATTTTCTCTGATGAAGCAGAGACTCTACGCAAAATTAGTTTTAAACACAACATAAAACTCATAGCTTCCTATCATAGATTTGATTTGACTCCTTCATTAGATGAACTGGAAATGGTCTTTGAAAAAGGCAAAAGGCTTGGTGCAGATATTGTTAAGATTGCCACAATGGTAAATGAAAAAGAGGATATTGAAAGACTTACCATTTTTCTATTGAAACAAAAACATGAGAACATTGTTGTAATTGGAATGGGAGAGAAAGGAAAACCAACGAGAGTAATCTTCCCTTTTTTGGGCTCTCTTATTACTTATGCCAGTTTGAATATATCTTCAGCTCCAGGACAGATTTCTCTGAGTGATATGGCGAGTATCTTTAAAAAAATTGGGTTGAGAAAGTAAATAACGAGCCCGAAGAGGACATCTTCGGGCTTAAAGAAAGGGATATTACTTTATGTATGTTTTCCAGTAAGCTTTTATTTTATCCTTAACAGATTTTGGCAAAGGTACATAATCAAGTTTTTTAGCAGTTTCATCTCCATTTGTAAAAGCCCAGTCGAAGAATTTTATTACGGATTTGTTAACATCTGTTTTCTCTCTTGCAAGAAGAATGTATGTCGCACCAGTGATTGGCCATGCTTTCTTACCAGGTGCATTTGTCATCCAGGCATAGAAGTGTTTTTTAGGGTCAAGGTCTGCAGTGGCTGCTGCTTCAGCAAAACTCTGAAAATCAGGTGTTACAATCTGCCCTGCTGGGTTTTTAAGCTTTACGGTAGAAAGTTTATTCTGAAGGGCATATGCAAACTCAACATATCCAATTGAATAGGGAGTTCTTTTTACATAATTGGCCACTCCCTCATTACCTTTGCCACCAAGACCTGTCTTCCAGCTTACAGATGTTCCATAACCTACTGAATCTGCCCATTTTTTACATGCAGTTGTAAGGTAATGCGTAAAAATGGCAGTTGTTCCTGAACCATCAGAGCGATGCACAACTGTGATAGGTTTTTCAGGCAACTGAAGATTTGGATTCAATGCCTTGATTTTTGGGTCATTCCACTGTTTAATCTCACCAAGAAATATCTCACACATTGTAGTTCCATCAAGAACCAGAGCATTAGAAGTAATGCCAGGAATATTAACAACTGGCACAACTCCACCTATCACAGCAGGAAACTGAAGAAGACCTGATTTTTCTAATTCCTCAGGTTTAAGTGCCATATCAGATGCACCAAAATGAACTGTTCTTTCTGTAATCTGTCTGATTCCGCCACCAGAGCCAATTGATTGATAGTTGATTTTAATTCCTGTTACTTTGTGATAATTTGCTGCCCAGGTTGAATAAAGTGGATAAGGGAAAGTAGCTCCAGCCCCATTGATCATTTCTGCAGAATGTGCCAGCGTGAAACTAAAAAGCAATACAATGAAACAAACTAAGGATAAGTACCGCATAAAACCCTCCTTTTTGATATTTTTCCGGGATCATGTCCCTTTCTTTTTTAAATAATATCACAGACTTTGTTAAAACAAAGTTACAGCAAAATTAAATTTTTGTTAAAAGGCTACCAATTAGACACTAAAAATTGTTAAAATGCTTTAAATTACCCAAACAAGGAGGCAGTAATGGGAATTTTAGACAATGAACTGAGAAAACTCAAGGAGAAAATACTTATACTCGGATGCCTTGTGGAAGAAGGAATAAGGAAATCTGTTAAAGCATTGATTGATAGAGACATTAATCTTGCGAAACAGGTCATATCAAGGGATAATTTAATTAATGGACTTGAGGTTGATATAAATGAAGAATGCATTAGACTTATTGCTCTGAGGCAGCCTATGGCAAAGGATTTGAGATTTATTACCACTGCAATGAAAATAAGCACTGATCTTGAGCGAATGGGTGACTTTGCAGTAAATATTGCAGAAAGAGCAATTGAACTTGCGCAGGAGCCTTTTTTAAAACCTTTTGTAAATATCCCTAAAATGGCTGAAATCACAGAAAGCATGGTAGAAGATGCAATAAATGCCTTTGTTAAGGAAGATGTTGATATGTGTTATGATGTCATAAAAAGAGATGATAAAGTTGACGAACTACTGCAGAATAATCATAATGAGCTTTTTGGACTTATGATAAAGAATCCAAATATTATCCCGCTCGCCCTTAAAAGAATGTTTATTGCTAAATATCTCGAAAGAATTGCAGATCATGCAACCAACATAGCTGAAATGGTTATTTACATGGTTGAGGGAAAAATGATAAGAGGTAGCTTTGTCACAGAGGAAATACACAAGCTTTGTTTAGAGGACTTTATATCAAGGCAGAAATAGATTTATCTCATATGTTCCGATGCTTACCTTTTCAGCAATTCCCTCTTTCCACAGAATCTCTGTTATTTTAAGTTTTTCTTCCTTAGGAAGCAAGATAGTTAATTTATTTCCTACAGAGAGCAACTCCTTCCATTTGTTAATTCTCTCAGGAGCAATCTCTTTTTCTGTAACTATGTCAATGTAGCCTATAACCATTCCATAGCTTAAAATTTTTAAATCAGGGGGTGGTTTTTCCACTGGTTCTAACTGTTGCTGAATTCTGCCAAGTTTTTGTTTAAGCTGAAAAACTAAAAATTCTTTTAAATGTTTTTCCATGCTCATTTTTTCTTTCTTAGTTCAGAAATATTGATGACATTTAAGTTTTTATCTTTTTTGGAAGTTTCTTCCTCTGTTTTTGTAGTCTCTTCCTGCTTGGAAAGTTTAAAAATTGGTACAGTAAGTTGAACTCTTAGATCCGGTGAAAATACTGCTGCAATAGAATTTACTGGAATGTAGCATTTCTCTGGTATGTTACCAAATACAAGGGTTGCTGTTAGTGCATCTTCGCTCCATTGAAATTTCATTCTCTGGTTGAATACCAGAACAAGTCCTCTTTCTTTTTCCTCTGGAAGAAATCCTCTCTTACCTATCACAACATTTTCATCATAGTCAACAACTATAAAAACTCTTCCAGCAAGTTCAAGTAATTCAAAGAATGTATGTTTTTTTAGTTCATTAAGCCTTTTAATTAATTCATCTGTAAGCTCAATCACTTTCTGCTCCTGTAAAAGAGTAAACCTGATCCAGACACTATCATAATACTACATAAAACCTGTCCCATTGTAAAGATTCCTAAGATGTAGCCAATTTGAGGATCAGGTTCACGGAAAAATTCTACAAAAAAGCGAAATAGACCGTATAAAATTAAGAATAATGATGAGACTATCCCGGAGCGATTGAATTTGTCTTTTAGAAACCATAAAATAACAAAAAGTGCAAAACCTTCAAGTGCTGCCTCATAAAGCTGACTTGGATGTCTTGGTAGAGGGCCACCTTCAGGAAAAACCATTGCCCATGGAACATCAGTTATTCTTCCATAAAGCTCTCCATTTATGAAATTACCGATTCTGCCAAGTCCAAGTCCTATTGGAGCAGTTAAAACAAGCATGTCTGTAAGGGTGAAAAAATCAAATTTTTTAGCTTTTGTAAAAAGCCATGCTGAAACTATTACACCTATAAGTCCACCGTGAAATGACATCCCTCCCTGCCATATGGCAAAAACTTCCAGAGGATGATTTATGTAATAGGGTAGATTATAAAATATTACATATCCAAGGCGGGCACCTAAAAGAAGCCCAAGAATTAGATAAAAATAAAGATTTTCAAGAAAATCCTTCTCAACTCTCAATCCTCTTCGCTTGATTTCTCTCTTTACAATGAGATAGGAGCATATAAACCCTATAAGATACATTAATCCATACCAGCGAATGGAAAGAGGGCCTATTTTTACAATTTCAGGACTTATATTTGGATAAGGTATCATACTCTTTCAATGTATAATTCATTTTAGCATAAATACCTTGAAAATTTGAGTTTCTTTTTTATATACTTGTTCAGCAAAAATTAAAATAACTATCAATATGCGAACTGGAAGATTAAACTCAGATGGAAAAAATAATTATTGTTGTTCATGGAAGTTCTAAGAGAGAGGCGAATAATCTCAAAGAGTTTACAAAAAATCTTGCAGAAACTCTTAATATGAAACCTGAACAGGTAAAATATGCCTATCTTCAACATGGCAATCCTTCATTAGAAGAAGTTCTTTTAAAATGTATAGAGGAAAAAGCTCAAAGAATTATAATTCATCCTCTTTTTCTTTTTTCAGGAATTCATGTAAGTTTCAGCATCCCAGAAATCATTGAAAAATTTAGAAAAAGTTATCCTGATATTGAAATATATTGTACAAAACCGCTCGGTCTTCATGAGAAATTGATTTATGCAGTGAAAGAAAGAATTGAAGAAGTTTTATTCAATCTTTCCTCTTATAAATAAAACTTCGTAAGTTGCGTAAACTCCATGATGATTACTGAACAATTTCTTGTAGGTTTCACAAAATTTTTTGAATGAATTTTTCCCAGAAAATTTTTTACTTTCAGTATAATTTGTTCCTGTTAGTTTGTGAAAAATTAATAAATCTTTTGGTGAATTGTAGATTTCTTGATATACTTTTAGCTCATAATCAAAGGAAAATCCTAAGCTTTTAATAAGTTCAATATAAAATTCAGCTTTTTTTAAAGAAAAAACAGAACCAAAACCAGAAATTTCTGATATCATTTTTAACTCTTTCAAGCTATTTGAAGTAAAAATAGAAAAATAGAACTGCCCCCCTTTTTTAAGAATATCAAAAATTTTGATAAAGCTTTTTTCAGGTTCTTTAATCCAGTGAAGTGCCGAACAACTGACTATTAAATCTGCAAGATTTTCTTTTAAAGGTATATCTTCTGCACAGGCATTAATAAAAAGGTGCTTACCTTTTAAATTTGTTTTAAGTTTTTTTAAAAATTCTAAAGAAATATCAACATGAATATATTTTTCAAAAGACAAAATCTCATTCAAAGGTATACTTAGAAACCCTTTCCCGCTACCAATTTCAACAATGCAGGAGTATTTACCAGTTTCAATTTTTCTTAAAAGTTCAAGAGCAATCTTTTTCTGTAAAATCCCAATTTTTTCGTAACTATCAACAGCTTTATCAAAATAAAACTTAAGAGGTTTCATTATCTGATTTTAACACAGTTTAAATTTTGTAGTTTTTTACAATTCCTATAAGATTTTCGCTTTTAAGTTCATCCATTAAAAAATATCTTGCATTAAGCCACTCAGCGATTTTGCTTGCTAAATTCATTGTCATAAATTTATCCTTTTTTTCTGTATCAATAACTATGAAATCCGATTGAGGAAAATCTTTCAGCATAAAGCAGATACTTTTAAGTTCTTCAAAAACAGGGATATCACTTAATGATACATTAGCCTTTCCATCTGTAATAATAAATATCAGCATACGAGACTGAGGCTCTTTGAAATACATTATTTTCATTAACTTATAGGCTTCCAAGAGTCCTGCTCCAATTTGACAGAGTCCAGTATGAAGGGTCATGACCAAGACAAACAATTTTGCCTTTAATGCCACCTTCTTTTACTTTCCTTTCAATCTCTTCCCATACAGACTCATTTGAACGATAGAAAAAGACAATATCTGCATCATCAAGTTCTTTTAAAGCATCCTCAAGCTTTTGTCTTTCATTTTCAAGTGCTCTAACAGAGTAAACTTTAACTGAAAAATCCTTTATATCTTTTGATGCCTTAAGAAGCATATTATAGTAGCTTTGCCAGACAATTGCTACAATCTTAAGCATATAAATCCTCCTACAATAACGGACATATTATACTCCATCCATCAATAAAACTTCTTTTTACATCAACACCATAGACCTTTTTAATGAGTTCCTCAGTAATAATATCAGATGGTCTACCTTCTGCAACCTTTGCTCCTGAATTAATTACCACCACTTTATCTGAGAAAAATCCTGAGAGATTCGGGTCATGAAGGGTCATAACAGCAGTCAATTGCCTGTCTTTAACAATTTCCTTAATTTTTTTTATCACATTTATCTGATTTCTAAAATCAAGATGACTGGTTGGCTCATCAAGAAGCATTACAGGTGATTCCTGGGCTATTGCTCTTGCAATTAGTGTAAGCTGACGCTCACCCCCGCTTATTTTTGTGTAAGGGATATCTTTAAGATGTTCAATTCCAACAATAGCCAGAGCTTCATTCACCTTTTCATAATCTTTTTTCCCTGGTGATGAAAAAACTCCAACATAGCTTGCTCTTCCCATTAAAACTACATCAAAAACAGAGTATGGAAAAGGTGGCTCATGCTCCTGCGGAACAACTGAAAAAATTCTTGCCCTCTTTCTAAATGAAAGCCTGTCAACTGCTTTTCCATCAAAAATAATCTCACCTCTGTAATGCTTCCACAGTCCTGATATACATTTAAAAAGCGTTGTCTTCCCTGAGCCATTCGGTCCAAGAATCGTTGTAATTTCACCTTTTTCAGCTCTAAAGCTTATTTCTTTAAGAACATCCCTGCTTTCACCTTTATGTTTGAAAGATAAATCTTTGACCTCAAGCATTACTTACCCCAAGCTTCCTTTCCGCCTCTTTTCATCAGGTAAATAAAAAATGGTGCGCCAGTAATTGCAGTTATTATTCCAACAGGAATGTCAAAGCTTGTAAGGGTTCTTGAGACAGTATCAGCTAAAATCATAAAAGAGGCTCCTGCTGTAAGACTCAATGGAAGCAGAGTTTTATGGTCAGGTCCCGTGAGCATTCTTACAAGATGGGGAACCATGAGCCCCACCCATCCAATAATTCCAGTAACAGATGTAGCAACCGCTACTGCAAGAGTTGAAAATCCTATGAATAAAATCCTATCCCTTGATATGTTCACGCCAAGAGATTTAGCTTCCTCTTCTCCCATGCTCATAACATTAAGTCTCCATCTCATAAGAAAAATTGGGAAAATTCCAGCAAAAACTCCAATGCCTGCCACCTTCACAGTGTTCCAGTCAGCAAGGGAAAAGCTTCCCATCAGCCAGTAGACAATGCTCTGAAGTTTATGTGGGTCTACAAGAAACTTTACAATTGAAACCATTGCTGTAAAAAATGCTGAAACAATCACGCCTGAAAGAATAAGAGGAAGACGGGATACCTCACCCTGCGTTCTTGCAACAGTGTAGGAGATTACAACTGATGCTACCGCAAATACAAAAGCCATAAACTGAATGGGAAGATAGCTTAAAAATCCAATTGTTATGGCACATCCAAAGGCTGCACCTGCTGAAACACCAAGAATAAAGGGGTCAACAAGTGGGTTTCTGAATATACCCTGAAGAGTAACCCCTGCACCAGACAAAGCTGCACCAACAAGACCTGCGAGAATAACTCTTGGAAGCCTTATATCAATAATGATTGCTTTTTCTGGAATATCGCCAATATCGAAAACATGAAGGGTTTCATTAAGCAGAATCTTTAAAACCATACCAGGCGTGACTCCATAGGCACCTAAAAAAAGTGCAAACCAGCCAATTAATAAAGGTGAGAGCAGAATTAAAATCGCTTTAATAGTTTTCATTAGTTCCAATTTTATCTAAAATTTTAAAATATCCTGTTTACTCTATCAAAATTTCTGTATAAGAAACCATAAAAAACATTTTTTTGTCTTGTAGATTGTTCTGAAATAAACTTATAAAATATCCTTTCGGCTTTACTAAAACACCTCCCTTTCAAGTTTTTCTTGAACAAAGTTTTATTTTTGTAATTTCCTCCGATTTTTTAAAATGGCAAACGCTCCAAAGAGTCCCATTATAAATCCTATTCCTGCTATAATTTTAATATATTTATCAGAAAATTCTCTCTTCCTGGATTCAACAGTAAAATTTTCATCTACTTTGATTTCTATTAACCTTTTATGCAATCCATGCTCAGTTTCATCTGTGACAGTAATTTTCCATATCCCCTTTTTATCAGGAAGGAACGTGATAATTCCATTTTTATCAGTTCTCCCTTTTTGATGGATAATTTTTTCATCTGGACCAAGAATTTCAAAACTACCAAAACTCAAAGGTTCGCCAGAAGAATAGGTTACTCTAATTGCAATGACTTTATTATCCAATATTTCATAGTCAATACCATGAGCATTAGAGTTTGAAGAGGATAAGAATAATGCAAATAATAAAAACAACAAAATACTACTTTTTTTCATTTTCACTCCTTAATAAAAGACAATGAAGCTCTTAGATAAATAACATCTCCATCAGGATCATTTTTAGCTGGAACTTTTGTTGTTACACTTATTATGTTCCTGCCCTTTTGTAGCTGAATACTTGCCATACCATCAAGGTCTGTTTTTAAACTTTCTTCATGAGAAGCATTCAAAAATATTGGAGCTTCTCTGAAAGGATTACCATCAAGTAAAACTTTTACTCTTAAAACATCTGAATTGAAGGGATTATTTAAAGGAATTATCTCAATTTTTGTCTTCAATGGTTTAGTAAATTTATCATTCCACTTATTTAAAAATTTTGCAAATTTATAAGATCTCCCAGATTCAATTATCTGATAACCACTTTTTAGTGCCTCTCTCTTGCCAATGTTTTTCCATCCTTCAGTAGTTTTAACCCAGTATTTGTTATCAAAAAACACATTGATTAATCCAATATCCTTTCCATTCTCTGAAAAATATGCTCCATCTTCGGTTTTTGAAAGATTAACTTTAATACTTCTACCTTTACTATCAAAGACAATCCATTTTCTAACTCTATCCGGGTTATATCCTTCGGTCGTATTTTCATGTCCAGAAATAATAAAAAACTTTTCAGCCTTTTTTTCAATCCAAAAATCATGTGCCTGCACTGATAAAGAAAATAAAAATGTTAAAACTAAAAGGATGTTCAAAAAAATAAGTTTTCTTAACATATCAATCCTCCTTCTTTAGATTTTTAAAATTCATATTTTAATCCGATTGTAAAATCCCATTGAGGTTGTGGATTTATCATAATTTCATTCTCATTAAGCCATGTTATCTCTGATGAATATTTTCTTGGCGTATATACAGTAGATAAAAAATAATTCAATTTTTTCACTTTGTAATTAAGATTGAGCGTATATTTATCAAAAACTGGTCCCTTTACAGCAGAGGGATTTTTTCCTATATAGTAGTATTTACCAGATATATAATAATAGTTTAGATCACCATATAACTTCTCGTTCCTGTTGAATTCCTTTGAAAATTCTATTCCTATTTTAAATATGTCTTTTGGGACATCTATTACTTTATCCTGTCCAGGGTTTTGAGGATTTTTTACTTTTGCATCTACCCATGAATAACTTCCATATAATGATAATTCAGGTAGTAAAAATATTTTTGTTTCAAGCTCAATTCCATTTCTCTCTGAATTCCCAATATTTACGGGTTCATTATTTATTATAGCTACTTCCCTTTTTAAATCAGTTTGATAATAATCAAAGGAAAACTGAATTTTATCAAAAATAAATGTATTAAATCCTATATCCCAAGATGAAACTTTTGCTGGTTCAAGATCAAAATTTTTCTTTTGAGATGATTTTGCTGGAGATACTTCATTTATATAAGGTGCTCGAGCTCCCATTGACCAATTTGCAAAAATATCAAAGTTTTTAGTAGGAGAAATCACTAATCCTATTTTAGGACTAAAAATAGATGTATGCCCTTCTCCCGAATTATCTGATACTACATGGTTAGTTACATCATAGTCAAATCTATCAAATCTCAATCCACCTATTATTTTCAAAAAATCTAAAGGTTTTACCTGACCTTGTATGAATAAAGCATTCTGTAGATACTCCGCATCCCAGTATTGTGTGTATTTTCCTGATTTATTTCTTTTTGTTGTAGGATATCTCTGATAATATCCATCATCATATCTTAGTTCAAAACCAGGGGTTAAACTGATGTTTTCATTAATTATAAGGTTATAATAAGCTTTAAAACCTGAGGTTTTTGTGTTAAATATTCTTGCCTCTTGGTTAACTGGAGAATAACTATACACACGATGCGCAACATACCTGTTCAATTTAATATTTGTATAGTATGCATTTATATATAATCCCTTTTCTGATTTTTGAGGAGAATAACTGACAACAATAGAGAAAATCCTACTATTTCCACCATCATCTGGTGTTAAAGTAGTTTTCCTGCTAACTATGCCTCTTTCCAATTCTGTTTTTGATAGAAATCCAGGAGCATTCCAATCAGCATCATAATAATTAACTCTAAAAGAGATTTTATCTTCGCTCAATGGAAAAGATAATTTACCAAAAAAGTTATATCTTTCATAGTCGGAATTATCTCTAAAGCCGTCTGTTCTATAATACTCACCAAGGATAAAGGGTATTGTTTTAAATTTATCGTAACTAAAGATTGGAATAAACCTGAAACTACCATAACTTCCAGCAGAGCCTGTTATGCTTGATAAATCAGACTCTTTAGTAATTATATTAATACAACCTCCGATAGCATTATCTCCACATAAAGAAGAAAAAGGTCCTTTAATAATTTCAATCTTTTCAATCATTTCAGGAATAAGCCATGAAAGAATATGGTCTCCAAAATATATTGGATAATTTTGCGGAACACCGTCAATATAAGTAGCTACATATTTTTTGCCTCCTCCACCACCACCCAGTCCTCTCATAGTTAAGGCAGAACCGATATCCCCCTGTCCGTAATTTTCAACGTAAAGACCTGGAATTTTTCTGAAGATTTCTTCATGCCTCGGAGTGACTAAATTACTAATATCCTCTTTAGTTAAAACATTTACATTAGCTGGAAGAGATTCAGCACTAAGAGATAATGATGATTTTTCTTTGATAATTCTCTTCTCTTCCACCACAATCTCCTCAAGCTTTTCCTCCTTTTCCTCGGCAAAAACAGGCAAAACAAAACATAAAACAAACATGATACATAAAAGAGTCTGAAAAATCATCTAAGCCCCTCCTTAAAAAATTTTTTCAATATCTTTGCTCCCTTCAGAGAGGCTTAAGACCCTTCATGAGTCTGATTCATAAAAAAAGCCGTGTAAGGGATACACTCCCTTGCACGGCCTTCATGACCTTGTTTACCCTTCTTGGGTAAAAAATATTAAAACAAAATTGAAAGAATTATGTCAATATTATTTATGAAATCCATATTTTTCAGGATTTTTTATTATCTCTTTGTAATAACTGTAAAAATTTGAAATATCCTCAAAATGCTGATTTATTACTGTGTAAAGCTCTTCAGGAGTTATTTCCCAGTAAATATGAACAAGTCTATTCCTGTATCCTGCAAGATTTTTATTTTTTTCGGCAAAATCCTCAGGAATAAGACCATATCTACCGAGACTCACTATTATTTCCTGATAATCTTTTGTTTTTACTTCCAATCGAGAAAGCAAATGGCTGCCAATTGTTAATATGCATTCAAGTGCTCTTCTTAAATAGTGTTCTGCCACAATGTAGTTTCTTTTATCTTTGACGAATTCATCTTTATTTATTCTTTTTAAAGTCTCCATTTCTTCCAAAGCCTCATGAATCTGTGAAAGAATATTTATCATTTTTGAGACATTTATTGGTCTATGTTTGCTCATCAGCTAACAGTGACTCCTTAAATATATTTTCAAAGTATTGAAAATCAAGATACTGCATTATAACTCTGTCTTTATATTCACTGAAAAACTCTGTATCAGAGCAGAATAACAACTTACCTTCTGTAACAGCATTGAATTGAAGACTTAGTGGAGCTTCATGTAAATAAACAATGTCAATCTTTCCATCAAAGTTTTTTGAAATTTCACTGTAAATTTCTCCATATACCTTTACAGGTTCTTTCATAGGTAAAGTTTTATCTCTAAACAATACTGCAAAATCAATATCACTTCCTATGTGGAATGTGCCTTCAACTAAAG
Organism: Thermodesulfovibrio aggregans; assembly: GCF_001514535.1. NCBI lineage: Bacteria > Pseudomonadati > Nitrospirota > Thermodesulfovibrionia > Thermodesulfovibrionales > Thermodesulfovibrionaceae > Thermodesulfovibrio > Thermodesulfovibrio aggregans. The sequence continues at coordinate 569,931 of NZ_BCNO01000001.1, forward strand.
ACCCGAAAATTAATATGGCAACCACACCAAGAGATTTAAGCTTTTCTTCGTCAAATTTTTTCATTGGTAAAACCATAGGGATATTATAACATCTTCTAAAAATCAGATATTACAAACTTTCTTCTGTCAAGTTCTATTATTTTTACATCTATGTCATAAACATCTTTTATGAGCGAAGGTTCAATTATTTTACAGTCTCCTGTTTGATAAATTTCACCATTTTTCATAAAAATAAAGTAATCAGCAAACTGAATAGCAAGATTAATGTCATGTAAAACAATCACAGTGGTAAGATTTAAGTTTCCAGTTAATTTCTTTAAAATTTTAAGTATCTCAATCTGATTTTTGGGGTCAAGATGATTTACAGGCTCATCAAGTAAAAGTACCTGCGGTTCCTGAGCAAGAGCTCTTGCTATAAGAACTTTCTGGACTTCGCCTCCGCTTAGTTCATTAATCTTTCTGAAAGCAAAATCTTTAAGCCCAAAATCTTCAATTATTCTCTCAACAACCTCAAGATCTCTTTCAGATGGCTCAAAGGATATATGAGGCTTTCTTCCAAGAAGTATTGCGTCAAAAACAAGGCTATATGGTGTTGAATTTGAACTTTGAGGCAGATAGGCAATCTTTTTTGCAATCTCTTTTGCTGAAAATTTTCTTATATCCTCGCCATCTATATAAACTTTTCCTTTTTTTGGTTTTAGTATTCGGTCAATTGTTCTCAGTAAAGTTGATTTCCCAGAGCCATTTGGTCCTAATATGGCATATACAAATCCACTGTTAAATTTCAGATTGACTTCTTTGAGAACCTCTCTGTCATCGTACCCTGCTGTCAGATTTTCAATTTTAAGCATTTAAAATCTTCTCCTTTTTATAAGTAAATAAAAAAACATAGGAGCTCCAGCAAAGGAAGTTATTATTCCAACCGGTAAGACCGATGGAGAGATAATTGTTCGTGCAATCAAATCAGAGATAGAAAGCAAGACTGCACCAAAAACCGCTGAATAGGGAATTAAAAACCTGTGGTCACTTCCGATGATAAGTCTCACAATATGAGGAGATATTAATCCCACAAATCCTATTATGCCGAGAAAGGCGGTGCAAACAGAGACCACAAAGGCACTTAGAAACATTCCAGAAACTCTCAAAAACTTTATATTCACGCCAAGACTTTTTGCAACCTCATCTCCCCAGAGAAGTGCATTAAAATTCCATCTGTTAAGGAAGAAGTAGATAAAACAAATACAGAAGGCAATAAACATGAGTTTGTTTTCAAGCCAGCCAGCTTTTCCAATGTCTCCAAATGTCCAGAAAACAGTTGCAGCTACCTGAAAATCACTGGCAAAGTATTGCAAAAACATTGTTGCTGAGCCAAAAAGACTGCTCAATGCCACACCAGCAAGTATTATTGCCTCAGGAGTTATATTTCGTAGAAATGAAAGAAAAAGTATGAGAATAACTGTAAGAAGTGCACCTGCAAATGCTGAAATTACAACAGGATAGCTTTTAAATACCGTTACTGCCTCTGTTCCAAAAGAATGTGTCTGTCCAGCACCAAGAAAAATTATTGCAAAAGCTGCGCCAAAGGCAGCACCATGAGAAACTCCTAAAGTAAAAGGTGAAGCCAGTGGATTTTTAAGCACATTCTGCATGACAGCACCAGCAACTCCTAAAGAAGCTCCTGCAAGAATTGCTCCCACTGTTCTTGTTATTCTTATATTCCGTACAATATAGGAGTTTTCAGTATCGCTGAAGATAGCTCTGAAAACATCACTTATTGAAAGATTCATTGAACCAGTTGATACAGAGACAACTGAAATAACCAAAAGAATAAAAATTAAAAGAAAGCCAAATAAAATCTTTGAGTAGAAAGACTTAAGATACTGTTTTTTTATTGAGCCCTCAGCGTACTGTGATTCCTGACTCTTTGAACTCAACCTTTCCATAGCCTCTGTATGTTTTCTTTAAATCATCAAGTACATCAACTCCAAGAATTTTTTTGAATATATCTCTTGCCTTTTTTTGAGGTTCTATGTCTCTGAATCTTTCAGGATAGATAACTTTGCCCATGAAGTAAGCATTGGCAAAGAGAATCTCAAGATTTGTTCTGTAAAAATTGTATGGGAAAACTGTATAAACCTTTCCTTCTTTGACTGCCTTAAGTTTTTTGTAAAACTCTTTGTTTTTTAGATAATCGTCATTTACAAGAGAAATTCCAGCTGTATCAATAAAGAGATAATCTGGATTCCACACAAGAAGCTTTTCTTTGTCAATGAAAACATGTCCTTTCCTGCCTGTTTCATCAACCACATTTATAACATTCAACCACTGAAGAGGCGGATACTGTGCTTCTGAGCTTGTTATACCATGTGCACCTCTTGCACTTATAGCACCTACATAGACTGTTGGCTTTTTTGTATGAGCTGTTCTTTTTTTTAGATCATCAACCATCTGCTGTATGTATCTGTTTATCTCTTCTGCTCTTTTTTCTCTATCAAGAATCTTTCCAAGAAAGGTAAATGTATTCTGAATGTCTTCAATTCTGAATCCCTCTGTTCCCGCATACTGAATGACAACAACAGGAATGCCTGTTTTCTTTTGAATTAACTCTGCATTGTCAACTTCAAAGGTAATAACCAGATCGGGTTTAACCATTATAAGCTTTTCAAAATCAGGAAGTTTTCCAGGACCTCCCTCTCCAATTGATGGAATATTCTGGACTTTATTCTTTATTGCAAGCCAGTATGCTTTTCCTGTTGCAGGATTACCTCTCATGACACTATGCTTTTCAACTCCCTCAATTCCCGCAATTTTTTCAAATGCCTGAAGATAGACAATATAACGCAGAGAAGCAGAGAGTGCCACAACTTTTTCTACTTTTTTGGGAATTGTTACCTTTCTTCCAGCCATATCAGTTATTGCAATCATCTCTTTTGCATTGACAGCGGATACAAATATAAAAATGAAAACAATCGCAAATAAAGCTTTCCTCATTTATCCTCCATATGGTCTGTATTCAATGTAAGGTTTTATATCAAGGACTGGAGTACCGTCATACATATCAAGCCTTCTTACCTTTATAATGTTATCCTCCACTGCAAGCACTTCAAGGACTGAAAGCCCGATTGGATTTGGTCTGTGTGGTGAGCATGTGCTGAAAACTCCCCTTGTTTCATTCAGATGAGGCGGTTTCTGAATAAGTTTTTCAGGACTGAAGGCAGGAGACTTATGAAAGCAAAATATTACAACGATTTTGTCTCCTGCCTTTATATCCCTTAAGCCGAGCTTGTATTCAGGCTCAATGACAATTTCTCCCTCCACATCAGACACACTCCAGTGTCTTGGCAGGGTATCTGCTTTTGTTCTTACATATCCAATTGGTTTAAATTTATACTCCTGCATAAATGCTCTCTAAAAACTGTTCAATTTCTTTGAAAGCTTCTGAATTTTCAGGAATTTTTCCATCAATTGATAGACTATAAACCGCAGGTGAAAAATGTATTAATCCTGAGATAGGTAAACCTCTTTTCTGAACATTCTCTCTAATCTTAGTTTCAATTTCAGCAGGCACTTTATTTAGTATGAAATAAATATTTTTACCCATCTTTTGAGAAAGTGACAGAGCCTTCTCAGCAACTTCAACAGAGTCAAGATATGGTTCGGCAACTGCAATAACCGTATCAATTCCCTTTTCTATTCCTCTTCCAAAGTGTTCAACTCCTGCCTCTGTGTCAACAATGATAAGCTCGTTGTCCCTGAGTTCAATTTTTTCAAGAAACTCTCTGCTTACAACTCCCATTGGGCATGCGCATCCTTCCATTGGCTCTTTGATTTTTCCTATGCTTACAAGGGCGATATTACCATCTTTTTTTATAAACTCATCTGGAATATCATCAATACTGAATGTATCCTTTTCAATTACGCTCATCTTTGGCTCTTTTTCTCCAGACTGAAACCTTTTAATGAGACTTTGCTGCACAGTTTTCTTTCCTCCAAGAAAATCCATAAAAGCAGCTGGCGGTTCTTTGAAACCAAAAAGCTTGTAAAGTGTCTGATTGCTTTCATCAGAATCAACAACAAGAACTCTTTTACCTCTCTTTGAAAAAGCCTTTGCAAGTGCATAAACAATAAAACTCTTACCAACGCCACCTTTTCCACATACTGCAACCTTTTTCATTACCTATCCCTCCTTAAAAGGCAAATGATAATGAACCCCTCATTGTAAATGGAGCACCCACTCCATAAGTTGTACCTGATACAGTATCGTCCATTGCATTAATTACAGAAACATATTTTTTATTGAAGATGTTGTCAAACTCTAAGGAAATTTTAAGTCCCTTAAGCATTCCTATTTTTTCCTTTATATAGTTCAATTTTAAGTCAAATACAGCATATGAAGGAATCTCTTCTTTATGCTCGGCATCGCCAAATCTCTTACCAATAAAACGCATCTGAGGAACTATCTCAAAGTCCTTGTATTTTGCTATGAGCCCTGATACAACAGTCCATTTTGGCACATCAACAACCTGTTTACCATCTGTTGAAAGGGTTGCACCTGAATAAGTTATATTTCCATCATATGTAAGATGATTGTATGTGGGATTTAGATAAAATGTTAGCCAGTCAGAGACATAAACACTGGTTCCTATTTCAAAGCCATATCCTTTTGCCTTACCAATATTCTGTTGATAGTTGACAGGTTTATTTGTTGATGTGTCAATGACTCTTGGATCTGTTACTACAGTTAAAAGATTTTTATGTTTTGATAAGAAAAATGTTGGATTCACTTCTATGAAATCTTTACGGAATCTTAAACCTATATCAATGTTGTCAGACTGCTCAATGTCTCTATTTTTAAATAATTCGCTCAAGGGAATTCCAGCATTTTTAAATTGATTGTAAAGGCGACTGTATAAACTCAAAATTGGCATGTAAGCATATGGCCTTATGAAGTTTCTGCCATAGCTAATATAAGCTTCTAAGTTATCATTGAAAGCATAGGATACACCAGCAGTTGGAAGCCATATGTCATAGGTTTTTGCTTCTCTATCAAGATATGGTGCTCTCACAAGAGTTGGCACACCTCCTATGTATCCCTCAGTTGCTGAATCTTTAAACTTAAAGTACTTAATTCCTGCCTGCCAGTTGAACTTGTCTATTGTCCCTGCCAGTTTGAAATAGGGACTGTATAAATATGTTGTTCCAGTTGTTGCAAAAACTCCGTAACCTTTGTAAGTAAGGCTTCCATCATTGTTTATCCAGTAATTTTCTGAATAAATATTCATATCACTTGTTTCATAATGATAACCAGCAGTGGCTTTTATTGTATTAAAATCAAGAGCAAGCTCTGCTATAATACCTTTTCTTTCAATATCTCTCGTTCTCTCCTGAACTCCTGGCTTACCCAAAATATTTGATGAACCATCCCATATTTTGGCATTTTCCTTTGAAATATATGGTTTCAAAACAATTTTAACATTATCAGTAATTTGCGTGGTAATTGATGCAAAGAGGTCTCTATTTTTGTGATACTCTCTGTTAAATTTGTAATAAAGGTAATCCTGTGCTGGCACTCCAGTTATTGAGCTATTAAAATCAAGGCGATAGTATTTACCGAGGTCCTTTGTCTGTTCATAACTTAAGTAACGATATTTATCATGCTCTATTTCATTAAAGTTTCCCCAGATTTTTATCTCTATATTTTTGTCGATTGGCTGAACTAATGTAAGATTTAAATTATTTCTCGGCCCAATTTCTCCCGGTCCTTTCCATTTATCCTGTCCTGTAAAGGAATAGGATAGAGAAAATCTTGTGTAAGTTGGTTTGATTTCTCCGGAGTCAAATCTCAGATAGGTTCTTTTATATTCAAAAGAGCCGATTGATTGAGATAACTTTAATCCAATTTCCTTTTGAGCCCACAAAGGTCTTAACTCAATAGCACCACCCCTGTTTCCAACTCCTGAGCCTAAATCAGCAGGAACTGCTCCTTTGTAAACAGCTATACTTTGAAAGTTTTCAAGGTCATAGATATATGCTCTTGGTCCCATTGGATTTCCACCATAGTTTGGAATTCCCTCAACAGTCATCGCTCCAAGATAACCTCTTACTCCTCTAATTCTTATGTTTGTTTGCTCTGTTGCTAAATTATTGGCATCTGAACTTTCAAACACAACTCCGGGAAGAATTGAAATTGCTTCATATACATTGGTTTTACCTTTCTGCCCGGATAGTTCAATTCCTTTGGGTGTAATCTCTGTTCCAGTATAAACTGTCTCACCAGTCTGCTTTGTGGGAACAACTATTTTCTCTCCAGTTACCACAATCTCCTCAAGATTTGCATCCTTTTCTTCAGCAAAAACAGGCAAAATAAGACTTAAAACAAACATGATACATAAAAGAGTCTGAAAAATCATCTCTACGCCCCTCCTTAAAAAATTTTTCAATATTTTCGCTCCCTTCAGAGAGGCTTAGACCCTTCATGAGTCTGATTCATAAAAAAAGCCGTGTAAGGGATACACTCCCTTGCACGGCCTTCATGACCTTATTTACCCTTCTTGGGTTAAAATATTAAATCAAAATTGAGAGAATTAAGTCAATAATCAAGGCTTAATCGGTAGTGTAAAATTTTTTATGTGTAAAATTGACAGAGCAATAAAAGAGGGTGTATCCTCCATTAATTTAACCAAAAATCAAACAAAGAAAGGAGGAATACACCCATGAAAGAAAAACCTTTAACTAATTTAAGATTACCAGATTTATGGAAAGAATTCAACAGTAATTTTAATGAATCCTTCTGGGAAGAATTTGAACAAAAAATGAAGTTAATGAAGAAAAAGTTTATTGAATTAGCATTACAAGAGGAGATAACAGCACTTACAGGGGCTCAAAAATATGAAAGAACCCCAGAGAGAGTTTACCGTAGGAATGGATACTGGAAGAGATACATAATCCTGAAAGATGGAAAACTTCAGATTAACATGCCCAGACTAAGAGAGACAGGTTTTCAAAGTAAGATAATTCCCAGATACATAATCCTGAAAGATGGAAAACTTCAGATTAACATGCCCAGACTAAGAGAGACATGTTTTCAAAGCAAGATAATTCCCAGATACATAA
>NZ_BCNO01000001.1:579714-631308 GCF_001514535.1 Thermodesulfovibrio aggregans
TATCTTAGAAAGAAAGATGAAAAGGAATGTCTTTTTGAAGCTAAGAAGATATATAGTGCAGAGAATTTAAAAGAGGCAAAGAGAAATTTTCAGTTATGGGAGAGCAAGTGGGGCAGACTTTATCCTAAAGCAGCAGAGTGTATAAGGAAGAACTGGGAGCAATTGACAGCTTTTTACAAGACACCTAAGGCATTATGGAAGAAGTTAAGGACAACAAACATAATAGAGAGGGCATTTAGGGAAGTAAGGCGAAGAACGAGAACTATGAGTTGTTTTAATAATGTTGAAAGTATTGAAAGAATAGTTTTTGCAGTGATAAGCCATTTAAACGAAAAATGGAGGAATACACCTATTTATGAATTTACACAAAGTTATTGACATTACCGGCTTAATCACATTCAAATTTTGTCTATATCAAAAATAAATCTATTTTTACCTTGACATTTAGCTTTATACATCATTTCATCTGCTCTTCTAATTGTCTGTAAAATAGTTTCATTTTCCTTTAAAAAGGTCCCACCACCTGATACTGTGAATTTGATAATACTTTGATTGCAATCTACAAATGTGCTTTCAATTAATTTGGTTAATTTCTCACCTATCGCTTGAATGTCCTTGAAGTCTTTTACAAAAATTATTAAGACAAACTCTTCTCCTCCCCAGCGAACAATAATATCTTCATGCCTTAAGGATTTGACAAAAATTTGAGCAACTGCGTATAGAATTTTATCTCCTGCATCATGTCCATAGGTATCATTTATTCTTTTAAAATCATCTATGTCAAAAAACAATACACCCGTGTGAAAATTTAGCATAGTCATCTCTCTTTGACGAATTGGATATAAAAAATCAAAACCCTTTCTGTTATAGACCTTTGTTAGAGTATCCTTTAAAGCTAAGTTGAAAAGGTCATCATCATAGTCAGAACTTGATATTACCGGAGTAAATAATTCTATTACTCCTTTTGATTCTTTTCCATTTTCTAAGATTGGAATGCCCTTTACCTTAACAAGAAGCCTAAATCCACTTTTATGATGAAGATATACTTCATCTGATACAGCAACATTATTTTTCATTGCATAAAGCATGGGACATTCACTAGTGCATAGCTCCTTGCCTTGTTTGTCAACATGTTTCAATATGTTATCCTTACAGCTTTTACCTAAGACTTCATCTGATTTATAACCGGTTATATCTTCTGCTGCTTTATTCCAAAATATTATATTTCTGCTTTTATCCAGAATATAGACTCCTTCATATAGTTCATTAAGCACAGTTAAAAAATTTGAGTCAATAATCATAGTTAATTATAACAAAATGCAGAGTCAGATTAGATAAAATAATCAATTTTGGGGCATAAGAAAATATGACAAAGCAGAAAATTCAATAGAAAAAAGCGAATAAAAACATAAATAAATATTGAAGGCATCAAAAGAGGCTTTTTTCAATTCACTCTCCATATGGTCTGTATTGAATTTCTCCCTCCACATCAGACACACTCCAGTGTCTTGGCAAAGTATCTGCCTTTGTTCTTACATATCCAACTGGTTTAAATTTATACTCCTGCATTATTTGTAAAATTATAACAAAATTCAGTGTTATTAGATTATGAAGTAAAAATTTGACTTTTAAGGCAGTATTGTTATAGTATTTTGTTTATGGAACTTACAGTTATTGACCTTATAAAACAGACAGGAATTGTTGCGAAGGCTGTTTTACTTATACTACTTTTCTTTTCCATATTTTCATGGGCTATCATATTTTACAAATGGAAGATATTTAAAAACATTAAAAGAGAGAATCAAAAATTCTTTGAGGCTTTTTTAACCTCCAATGGAGCAAAAGAGCTTTTTTCTATAGCCAAAAGATTTGAGTTAAGCCCCCTTGCTTCTCTTTACAGAGGAGTTTTTTCTGAAGCTTATGGTAAAAATCCCAACAATATTGAAGCTATAGTAAGAAAATACTCTTCTGATGAAGCAAATAAGGTAGAAAGTTATCTCGGTTTTCTTGCAACAACAGGTTCAACTACACCATTTATAGGGCTTTTTGGAACGGTATGGGGAATTATGGATGCTTTCAGAAGTATTGGGATAAAGGGCTCAGCTTCAATTGCAACAGTTGCACCGGGTATTGCAGAGGCATTAATTACAACTGCTGCCGGTCTTTTTGCAGCTATTCCAGCAGTAATTGCCTACAATTACTTTACATCGCAAGCTAATAAAATAATTAATGAAGTTCAGGACTTTTCTGAAACTCTTTTAAAATACCCATGGCAGGATTAGCACCTCGCAGAAGATCTTCAATAGCAGACATAAATGTTACTCCTTTAGTTGATGTTATGCTTGTATTGCTCATTATTTTTATGATTACTGCTCCTCTCTTAAAACAGGGAATTGATGTAAACCTTCCAAAAGCAAAGGGTAAGAGCCTTGAAGAGGCTGAGAAAATAAGCATTGTTATTAACAAAGATGGTAGAATATTCCTGAATGATAAAATAATTAACAAAGATGAGCTTCCAGCACTGCTCACTTCATACAAAGACAGCAATACTGCTGTGCTTTTAAAAGCTGATAAAGATGTACCCTATGGTCTCGTTGCTGAAGTTATGGGAGAGATTAAAGCTGCAGGAATAGAAAGAATAGGAATGGTAACAGAGCCAAAAGAGAATCGATGACAGGAAAAATTTATCCTTCTTTGTTTTTGTCTCTCTTTTTTCATGGTTTGTTTATTCTGGCATTAATCTTCGGAGTAAGAAATTCTGTTAAAGATTTTAAGAATCTGACATATGTAACACTAATTCACCAGGCAGGTAATTCATCGCAACCAGCCTCATTGAATGAGGAAAATAAAACACAAACCTCATCGACAAAGCAATCAGTTCAGGAGTCAAAAGAAATTTCAAAAAAACCTGTTGAAAAAACTCAGAAAACTTCAAGGGAAGATGAACAACTTCTTCAGGAAAGAATTGCTGCTCTTAGAGCTAAGAAGAAAATTCTTGAAAGAGCACAGGCTGGTTCAGTAGAACTTAAAAGTGGACAAACTTCTAAAGGTGCTGAAGTCTCATCAAGTTATTTAGCTCTGATTTCAGGCATCATAAGACAGAACTGGAGCGTTCCTGATACAGTTTCTAAAAATCTTGAAGCAGTTGTATCAGTGCGAATCCTGTCAAATGGGCATGTGATTGTCGAAGGATTTGAAAAAAAATCAGGTAATATTGTCTTTGATTCATCTGTATTGGTAGCTATCAGAAACTCTTCTCCTCTTCCACCTCCAAGAAGTGAGGTAGTGGTTGGATTGAGGTTTAAACCATGAAATTCTTAAAAATCTTTTTTTTCTTAGTCTGCTTTCATTTTCTATCTTTAAGCTTTGCATGGGCAGAAAAAATTTATCTTGATATAACTCAACCGGGAATTAAAAAACTTTCTTTGGCTGTTGAAGGATTTGATAGATTTCCAACTCTTTTTGATACTTTAAAAGAAGATCTTGAATTTACAGAGTATTTTAAAGTTTACGGACCTTTCCCTTATAGAGCAGAGCAGTTTGATCCTAATTTATGGAAATCCTCTAATGTAGAGATTGTTGTAAGGGCTGAAACTTATGAGAAGATTTTAATTAAGATTTTTTCAGTTGCTTCCACATCACCGATATTTGTAAAAGAGTATTCTTTAAAAGATGATCAGCACACAGGAAAACTTATTGCATCAGACATATACAAACTCCTGACAGGTAAAGAATCACCTTTTTTTAATAGATTTGTTTTTGTGAGAAAAATCTCCAAATCAATGGGACTTTTTTTAAGCAACTGGAACGGAAAAAATGTTATAGATACAGGACTGAGAAGAGAGATCATATCAAGAGTTGTCCTCAGAGGGAATAAAATTTTTTATTCCTGTCTTGATGGAAAATTCTGGAAAATAGAAGTGTTTGATATGGCAAACAGGATAAATAAGGAACTTATAAAGAGCAGATCACTCCTTATGCTTGGCGACGTATTGAATGATAGAGAGTTGCTCTACTCAGAAAGCGATGGTGAGATATCGGAAATAAAGATTTTCGATATATCTGGGAAAACAAGAACCATATCCTCATCAAGATGGATTGATACTTCTCCAAGATTGAAAGGCTATAAAGTATTTTTTGTTTCAAATAGAAGTGGTCAGCCTCAGATTTATGAAATGTCTCATTCAGGATTAAATATAAAAAGAGTAACATATCGGGGAAGATACAACACAGAACCATCTATAAGTCCTGATGGCAGCAAATTAGCTTTTTCTTCTCTAAATGGTAATTTTCAGATTCATATTATGGATAAATCCACAGAAAGCCAAAATCAGATAACAAAAGAAGGTAACAATGAGCAGCCTTCTTTCTGCCCAGATGGTCATTTTTTAACGATAATGTCAGACAGAAGAGGGAAAAAGGAAATATATCTAATAAGTGCTGATGGTGTTGTTCAGAAGTCTTTAACTTATGGATATCTTCCCTATTGTACCAGATGATGAAGGTTTATTCTGGAATCGATATATTTGAAAAGGTTCTTCCAAAGAAATTTTATGGGTTACGGGCTGGTGTTCTTATCCATCCAGCATCGGTAAATAGAAAGCTTGTTTACACCAAAGATGTTTTTCTTAAAAGTAAAAAAATTCAAATTAAGGCTTTTTTCGGACCTCAACATGGTATATTTGGAGATACGCAGGACAATATGATTGAGTGGGAAGGCTTTATTGATAAGACGACAGGGTTGCCAGTCTATAGCCTTTATGGAAAAACAAGAAAACCCACAGAACAGATGCTTGAAGGTATTGAAGTCTTTATAATTGATTTACAGGATGTTGGAGCAAGGTACTACACCTATATATGGACAATGGCATTATGTATGGAAGCGTGCGAGAGGAAAATTTCTTTAATTGTTCTTGATAGAGTTAATCCAATCGGAGGACATATTGTAGAAGGACCTGTGCTAAAGTCAGAGTTTTCATCTTTTGTAGGACTTTATCCCCTACCTATACGTCATGGAATGACAATTGGTGAAATCGCTATGTATTTTAAAAGTAGATTTTATCCAGAAGTAGATCTTACTGTAATTCCTCTTCGTGGTTGGAGAAGAAATCAATGGTTTGACAGTACAGGACTTCCTTGGGTAATGCCTTCTCCAAACATGCCAACTCTTGAAACTGCCACAGTCTATCCAGGAATGTGCCTTCTTGAAGGAACTATTTTGAGCGAAGGAAGAGGTACTACAAGACCTTTTGAAATATTTGGTGCTCCCTTTATAGAACCAGAAAGGCTTGTTAGAAGGCTTAACGACTTTAAACTAAAGGGAGTATTTTTTAGACCTCTTTACTTTAGTCCCACCTTTAATAAGTTTGCTGGTAAACTATGTGGAGGAGCTCAAATTCACGTAATTGATAGAGAAAAATTCAAACCATTCAAGACAGCCATTGCAATTCTTCTTGCAATAAAAGAACTCTATCCTGAGATTAATCTATGGCGTCAACCTCCATATGAGTATGAGTTTGAAAAACTTCCTTTTGACATTCTTGCTGGTTCAGATCGTGTGAGAAAAGATATCGAAGAGGGAAAATCTCTCAAAGATATGGAGAGCTGGTGGAATGAGGAAGTTCAGATGTTTGAACAAATAAGAAAACAATATCTTCTCTATGATTAAAGGATTTATTCTTGCTGCTGGATATTCAACGAGACTGAGACCTATTACAGAACATATCCCCAAACCCTTGATGCCTATTGCTGGTGAAGTATTACTTGACTATATTGTTAAGAATTTAAGCGTTTTCACTAAAGAGATTGGTATAAATCTTCATTATAAAGCAGATGAGATGCAGGATTATATAAAAAAGCAAAATCTTCCCCTGAAAACATTTTATGAAAAAGAGATTCTTCTTACTGGTGGTGCACTATGGAACGCAAAAGAATTTCTTAAAGACTCTGTTTTTGTTGTCCATAATGGAGATATATACTCTGATGCAGATATTAAAGAAGCATTAAACTGGCATATAGAAAATGAAAATGCAATAACTCTCTTAGTTCATGACTGTAAAGCTCACAATAAATTGATTATTGATGAAAGTGGAAATCTGGTAGGTATTGGGAGTTCAGAAAATAGTCTTGCATTCTCGGGAATTGCTATTTATAGCCCTCAAATTCTTGATTTTTTACCTGATGGTCCTTCATCAATCATTGATCTATGGTTTAAAGCTGCGGAAAAAAGATTAAAAGTAAAGATCTTTAGAATAAAATATAACTTTTGGTTTGACATAGGCAGTGTAGAAGGATATGTAAATGCGGTCTTTGATAAACTAAGAAGAAATTTTACTTCTATATATATCCATTCTTCAGCATCTGGATGTGAACTTATTGAACCTGAAGGCAAAGTTGTGGTGGAAAGAGATGTAAAGATAAAAAAGCCATTCAGAGCGAAAAATATCATAGTATTACCTGAGACTGAACTGGCGCCTGAAAGTAGATATCTTGCAGACTTAATAATTGGCAGAGGTTTCAAAATATCCATCGGGAAAATAAATGATACTGAATCATTAATATCCGGTGGTTCAGATAGAAGATACTTTAGAAAAGACAATAAAGTTTTTTGTGAATGGGTAAAACTATCAGAAGATTTTGAAAAAACAATCCTATTAAACAGATTTTTTAGTGAGAAAAAATTACCTTTGCCTAAGATTATTGAAATAGACAGAGATAGAAAAACAATTGTTTTTGAAGATCTTGGAGATTTAACTCTCTATAGCTGGCTTCAGTGTAAGAGAAAAGATGAAGATATTGAGTCGATTTATAAAAAAATAGTTGAAACTATTGGGAGACTTCACTGGAAAATCTCTAAAGAGGCGATAGATTTAAATCTACCAGAATTTGATTACTCCTATTTTTTATGGGAAAGTAACTATTTTTTGAAAGAGTGTGTAAAGGAATTTTTCAAAATCTACGAAGACTTAGACGAAGACTTTGAGAGAATTGCTGAAATTTTATCAAAAGCAGAGAAGGTTATATTGCACAGAGATTTACAAAGCCAAAATATTATTTTAAAAAATGGAAAAATATATTTTGTTGATTATCAAAGTGCAAGATGGGGACCAGCAGCTTATGATATTGCCTCTTTACTTTGGGATCCCTATGTAAAGATTAAAGATGAAATAAGAAAGAGAGTTGTTGATTTTTATATTAAAATACACGGGCTTGATGAGGAGAAATTCCTTAAAGAGCTTTACCTATGCAGAATTCAAAGACATATGCAGGCTCTTGGCGCATATGGTTTTTTATCTTTGAAAAAAAGAAAGAAAAGCTTTTTGAAATTTATTCCCTACGCAATAGATTTACTGTTAAATGATTTTGAAGACTGCCACATTCATCTGCCCAAGATAAAAGCTATCACACTCAAACTTAGACAAAAGTGCAAGTTCTTATTATGAATTTTGTTGACTTTAAAATATTAAAAACTACTAACTATTTTGAACACCTTAAAAGTAAACATAAAGACGATTGTGAAGATAGGTTAGAGTTTTAGTTCTTTTTCCAATTTTTCCATAAATTCTTTATAATTTTTTTCACCAAAGAAGGCTGAGCCCATAACAAGAATGTCAGCTCCTGCATTTACAATTTCTCTTGCATTTTCAAGCTTTACACCACCATCAACTTCTACTAATGCCCTGTAGCCTCCTTTTAAAATCATTGATTTAGCTCTCTTTATTTTATCTATTGAGGATGGTATAAACTGTTGTCCTCCAAATCCTGGATTAACTGACATTATTAATAGTAAATCAACCTCATGAAGTATTTCCTCAACTGTATTTAAAGGTGTTGCTGGATTTAGAGAAATTCCCACTTTAATCCCGTGTTCTTTTATCTGCCATACTATTCTGTGCAAATGAACACATGCTTCAACATGAACTGTAAGGCAATCTGCACCGGCTTTTACGAAGTCTGATATGTATTTTTCAGGATTTGTTATCATCAGGTGAACATCAAGAGGAAGGCGTGTAGCTTTTCTTACAGCTTCTATTACTAATGGTCCAATTGTAATATTTGGAACAAAGTGACCATCCATTACATCAATATGAATCATGTCAACACCAGCCTCTTCTGCAAGTATAACCTCTTCAGCAAGTTTTCCAAAATTAGCTGAGAGAATTGATGGAGCTATCAGTGTCAATTTTGTCCTCCTTAAGTATGTATTTTTCAACAATTCTTTTAACTGCCTTATGCGCTGTGTTAAAGGCATACATAATGCTTCCACGGTCTGTAGCTATATCACCGATTAAAAAAATTCTCTCTAAATTGCTTTCTCCAAATTCGTCTATTTTGGGTTTTCCATTAATAAATTCTATCCCAATTTTTTTAAGAAAATCTTTCGGGGTGCTACCGCCAAGACAATAAAAAATTTTTGAAAAAATTTCTTCAGAACCGTCTTTAAATATTACTTTAACCTGTTGAGCTGCAGGCTCTAATCTCTCTATATCACTTCCTAAAAGAAATCGGATTTTGTTTTTTCTTTTTTCAAGCTCTTTAAGGTTTTCTTCATTTATACGAAAAAATTTTTTTCTTCTGTAAGAAAGAAAAACATCACAGCTTCCAGAAAGAGCACAGGCTGTCTCAACTGCTGAGTTCCCTCCTCCCACAACGAGTATTTTTTCGTTTTTTGGAAGTTCTTTTGGAATCCTAAAAAATACTTTGTTTTTTACTTCTTCAGGAATTGGATATGAAGGCTTTTTTGGATTATCAAAAACTCCAGTTGCCACTATTACTATAAAACTTTCTGCAATTGTAGAATTTTCGTGTTTAAGCTTATATAGGTCATTAATTTTTTCCACTCCGTCAACTCTTGTATTAAACTTAATTTCTATATTGTAATCTTTTATGTATTTACGCATTCTTTCAAGAAAAGCTTCTTTTGTCTCCGTCTCAAAATCACATATACCTTGAGCATTTAAATTCAACCCTTTAAACACTTTATCAACTCTTTTTTGAGGAGGATAAAATTTTCTTATTGTTGAGCATATATCACCTTCTTTTTCAAATACAACGACCTCCTTAATTCCATTTGCCTTTAGTTCAACTGCTGCTGCCAGCCCTGCTGGACCAGCTCCTACTATGCTTACAAATGTTTTCATAAATTTCACCCTATTTCATGTAATTTTAAGGTGTTTGACTGTCCAGATACAATTACTATTTTATCAGAACTATTTGCAATGTTAAAATTTTTAATAGTTTTTTCTCAATTTCTTCTATAGAAAAATTTTTATTTCACATGGGAATTATCCCAAAAAAGAGAAAGGAAAGCACTCTTGTGGTTGACGCAAATTCAGTAAAAATTGCCTTTGCATTAATATCTTGAGCAACTTTGACTGCACGGAGGCAATTGATTCGATAAAAGAACTCGCAAATGACTTTATCAATTAAAGACCAAAAATTGACATTTTAGTCTCACAAACCCTTGATTTTACTTATGGAGCTGAGGGGAGTCGAACCCCCGACCTCTTGAATGCCATTTATAAAAAGGCATTATCTGTTGTTATCTACTGTTATCTTTTGCTATAAAAATCAAGGGTTTTCACCTGTCTTATTTTCTGACATTACCCCTTGTTAGTTAGTATTAAGTGACACAGTTACTGACACAGTCAAGGAATGGCAATGAATTACCAGAGCGTTTTTCTTTGCCGATAAGCAAAGTGTTTAATAAACAGACATTGCGTTTTTAGAGTTTATCTAAAAAAGCTATCAAATGGCAATAAATTGCCTTTTGTTTGTTTTTCTTAACCAATTCTTATCTAACAACCATTCCTTTGCTTCTGTCAAAAAATAAACCCTTTTTAATAAAGACCCTATGCTTAACATAGGCTTTGACTATAAAGAGGCTCAGGATTGATTTTATGAAAAATTGGTCTCTGTAAAGGGTTGAGAATGCTTGATGTCTGTTTTAGCAGAAAGTTGTTGTTCCTGTTTAACATCATCTCAAAGCAGAATACCTCTACAATGTTTCTGGTTCACTGCTGGTTGACCACTGGTCATTCAAGGCTC
Source organism: Thermodesulfovibrio aggregans (assembly GCF_001514535.1). Classification (NCBI taxonomy): domain Bacteria; kingdom Pseudomonadati; phylum Nitrospirota; class Thermodesulfovibrionia; order Thermodesulfovibrionales; family Thermodesulfovibrionaceae; genus Thermodesulfovibrio; species Thermodesulfovibrio aggregans. The sequence goes on from NZ_BCNO01000001.1 coordinate 589,762, forward strand.
AGGTATGCGATGTCTATCCCAATCTTCCCCCCATAGAAAAAAACAGGGTTACACTGTTACAAATGTCTGTTACAGTCTGTTACACTGTTACAAAATCTGGCAAAGTTATTGAGAAATAAGGGAAATTAGGTCTGTTACAAGCCTGTTACACTGTTACAGGTCTGTTACCTTGTTACCCTGTTGTTACCATATCACAAAATTCTTTAACATCAATAACTTTCACTAAGTTTGTTACCCTGTTACCTTGCTTGTTACCCTGTTACAGGCGTTTCACTTAGCGTTTCATCCAGCGTTTCAGTTGTTTCACTCTGTTTCAGGTATTGGTAAGTTATTGAAAAATAAAGGGAAATTAAGCGTTTCATTTAGTGTTTCAGTGTTTCAGTCAGTGTTACCCTGTTAAGGGAAAGACAGATAGCAAGCTCTATCTCTTTTTCTTACTAACTTGATGGATATTTGAAAAAAAGGGAAAAGATAAATAAAAGTGCTGGCTGTTAGATTATGCTTTGCTCATCTTACATGAGCGTTGATATAGTTAACCTGCAAGATTATAAGCAATACCTGTGGTTAATAGCTAATTCTCTTAACCTGCCTTTTGTTAACAGGCTCTTCTCACTAATTAATTTACTCTTTTAACTTACTCTTCAGGATGCTCTCACTTTATTGATTGTTAGTAGTTAACCTGTCTGTTAACAGGTAACTGTTCATTTACAGATACAACTAAAAAATCAGATTTTCTCAACTTGTAGTAATTGCCATTACCAGACAATCACTTTCAATGTTACCTGTTGTTTTTAATCAATTCTGAGACATTTTTTTACCAGAGCCTATACTTTTATACCCCCACTTTAAAAAGAGGCTTAGAATTGATTTTCAGGAAAACAACTTCTCGGAAAGTGTTGATAGTGCTTGATTTAGTTTTTTGCTTTTTTTCTTTTTAAGGGAGTTATTCTAAAAAGAACTGGATACTTCTGCTTTAGTTCTATCCATTCTGTTCTATCCTCAGGGTATATTCCTAATCTCTGAAGTCTTCTCTGTATGGTTGCTTTGTGCATTCTACACTCAGAACAGAATAAAGCCCACTTTCCTTTTTTTGGAACAAAGTATCTACCGCATACTATACATTCAACACCATAAGCAATGTCCTCTTCCTGTTTACTCTCAACATACTCTATACAGGCATCTACAAAAGCATTTATTGAGATGAGATTACCCTCTTCATCAATAGCGTTCCTCTGATATAAAAAGTTGCGGATGTTTAAAAAGAGAGATTGCAAGACAGGGTTGTCTGGTAAAGAGAGAGAGGATTTAAGAGATTTAAACTTTTTTCTGGCTTTATCAATCATCTCAACCAATCCTTTAAAGCTAACTGTCTTTTGTCTTCTAAAAAGGTCAAGAAAGGGTTCTTTTAAGAGGTTAATAAGACCTTCAAAAGATACAAAGGGTGGTTCCTTGCCTTCTCTATCTGCCTGTTTAAAGTGTTCCTCATAGTGTGAAATAACAGGAGCATATTCTTTATTCCTGTTTACATAACTGAGACCACACAAAACATAACCAAAGAACCGAACATACTCAGCTATCTCTTTAACATTCCAGAGACAATATCCATCTGTTGTTTTGTGAAGCAGACAGCATCTTTTATCCCATTGAAGCTCAGAACAAATTCTATCCTGAAGCTTTATTAACGTATCCCTGTCTGCAAAACTACCCTTTACTAAAACGACTCCCTCAGCAGCATACCAAACTACTTTTAAAAGCTCTTTTTTCATTTTTGCACCTCTTTAATCTATGTTCATTCAATAAAGCATTGATTGTATTAGAAAAAAGTTCGTTCATTCAATTTTTCTGTTCATCCAATAAAATGCTAATAATTCTATTCTTCTAATTTGTTTACTCTATAACAAAAAAACCTATAAGAAAGTTTACACTAAAAGCATAGGAAAGTCAACAAAACAAAAAGGAGGTGAGAGGATGAAAAACATCCCTTTCAAAGGAACTCAAAAGGTTACGAGAATAGGCAATGGATACTACTTTTTAATTCCAGCTCTATGGATAAGGTTAAACGGACTTTGGAGTGCTAAATCTCCAGTTGTTGAAATGGACATAACGGAAAAAAGGATTGTGATTAAGCCAATTAAAAAGACAAGAGAGCCTCAGAACGAGGCTCATGAGTAAAACAAAAAGGAGGGTTTTAAACGATGCTTGCTAACATTTTAACACTTCCAAAATGTAAAATGCAAAGTGTAGCTCATTGTTATCTGAGAGGTGGCTACTCCATAGTTCCTCTAAAACCAGATTCAAAGGAACCTGCCGTAAAGTGGAAAGATTACACGGAAAGTCGCATGATTGAGGGGTTAGTCCCCAAATTTTTCACAGATACCTCCAACATCGCTATAGTAACAGGTAGGATAAGCAACCTCATCGTCATTGATGTAGATGATGTTGAAAAGTTCTCAAAAATTTATGACTTTGAAAGATTGATGGAAGAGGCAAAAACAGTGGTTAAGTCGCCGAATGGCTGGCACTTCTGGTTCTCATATAATCCAGAATTTAGGTCAAAACAATTCCAAAAATTTGGTTTTGACATAAAGAGTGATGGATGCCTAATCACCGTTTCACCGTCAAAAGTTGATGGTAAAGTTTACAGCTTTATTAAATCCGAAGGGCTTAATGAAATGCCACAAGAACTGAAAGAAAAAATCTTGAAACTTCAAAACCCAAAACCTGTTAGTAAAGATGAGTTGATGCTTCAAGAAGTTCTGAGCAGGGTTAGGGTTGACAAACAACTTCCTGATGGTGTCTATCGTTGTTATTGTCCAGCGCACGACGACCACGAACCAAGCCTTGATGTGGGGTTGAAAGACGGCAGGCTTTTCATTCGTTGTTGGGCGGGATGCACAAAGGAAGAGGTATTACAAGCAATTGGTTTGGAAAAGGGAGCAGAGAGGGATAGCACATCCCAGAAACTACTCAAGATTGCTGAAGGTTACGAATATTGGCGAAACAAAAACCAAGAGGAGTTTGTAACAGTTACTGTTGGCGGTGAAATTAGGAATTTAAGAGTTAATTCAACCGAATTTAAAAAATTGTTGCTATTTGAATTCTGTCAGCGTTATGGCAAAGCCGCTCATACACAGGCACTCTATGAAGTGATTACTGCACTTGCAGGCAAGGCACTTGTAGAGGGGAAAGAGTATCAGACATTTGTTAGAGTAGGCAAAATAGATGATTTAATAGAGCTTGACCTCTGCAATGGCAAAGTTGTTCAGATAACAAAAGAGAAAATTAAAATTGTTACTACGCCTTTTTTGAAATTTGAAAGAACGACAAGTTCATTACCTCTTCCTGACCCTGATTTGAATGTTGAAAAAGAAGAATGGGAACTTTTAGCACAGATTATTAATACGAGTAGAAACGACTTAATCCTCATGCTTGCATGGCTTCTGGGCTGCTTCAACATTGACGGGGAATTTCCAATAATGAATATCACTGGCGAGCGTGAAGGAATTGGTAAGACCACTGCTACTGCTTTTCTAAAGTCCATAGTTGACCCATCAGTGGTGAACATCAAGCCGCTACCGAAGACTGAGGACGATTTCGTTGTGGTTTGTCTACACAACCACATTGTTGCATTCGATAACCTCAGCCACATAACAGATACCATGAGTGATGCTTTATGTAGGATATCCACAGGCTCAGCATTAGCAAAAAGGAAGTTATTTACTGATACAGAAGCGGTCCAGTATTTTGTTAAAAAGCCTGTAATCTTGAATGGAATAGATTTGTTTGCAGAAAGGAGAGACTTAAGAAGGCGTTGCATACATGTTGAGCTTGAGAGGATAGACAATCCCAAACCTATTGAATGGTTGAGAAAACAATTTCAAGCCATACATCCAAAGATATTGGGCTGGCTTGTGAGGGCTGTGCAACTGGCTTTAAGAGAAAAGATAGATGAATCGTTGAATCTTACTGATTTGGCCTCATTCGTTAGCTTCGTATGTAAAACGGAAAAGCTTTTCCCAGTTAGTGGACAGGAATTCATTGACCTGTTTAAGACTAATAGACTAAGGGTGAGTGTATCCACAATCTCAGAGAACCCACTTGTTACCTTTCTTAATGAACTGTTAAGGGATAAAGAAAAATGGTCTGGGTCAGTGTCAGAGCTGTATGACCTGTTTTACCAGAAGTATGCTCCCACTTCCTTTAAAAACCAAATTCCAAAGGATGTAAAGAGCTTTAGCAAGAAGATAAGGAGGCTCCTTACTGACCTTGAGAATATAGGAGTTGAGATTTCATTTTCCAGAGACCAAAAGGTTAGAACTATACACATTAAAAAGAGTAGGGATTTTAATGTCACAGATGTCATCTTGTCATTTTCCCAAGAAAATCAAGCACTTACGGGTGACAAGAAAGGTGACAACAAAAATTTTGATGTCATCTTAATGTCACCCGATGACAAGAAACCTGATAGTGGTGACAACAAAAATCTTTTCTTGTCATCCCGTAACCCATTGAAAAATAAGGAAAATGACGATAATGACGATAATGACGTTAATTTTCCAACTTTTTTTAAAAAGGATATTGAAAAAGAAATGAATAAATGGAGCGAGATAGACTGGAGCGAGATAGACCTTGACGACATAGAAGTTTTAGAGGAGGAAGAGAAAAAATGAGAGTGAAAGTATTAAAAAGCTTCAGAACAAAGAACAGGGTCTTTCATACTGGAGAGGTCGGGGAAATACCCGACTCTCTTTTTCACAAACTAAGTTTAAAAGGCATTGTTGAGCCTCAACCGTGCTTATTAGGGAAAATCAGATACAAAGATAGAGAACTCCTTTTTGAGGATGCACAGAGACTGATGCATCTGTTCCAGAAAGCAGGTGTTAAAGAAGAAGAGTTAATTGCTCTTTTTGAAGAGGAATTACAGGTTCATGAAAACTTCTGTTCTAATCCTCAACTTGTTCTTGAGATTAAGGATAACTACGACCTTGTGTTCAGTTGCCTTAGTTGTGGTGGCGGGATTTCATACTTCTATCGCAACTGGTTAAGAGACAAGCTCAGACAGGTAGGGACTGCCTCTTTAAACAGAAGATATGCTGTCGCAAGGAGGTGAGTTAATGGACTGGATTATCAAAGCAACTTTACTTGTTCTTATCTTTAACATGGTCTATCTTGTTATTGATTACAGGAACTGGAGGTAAGAAAGGATGCCTAACATCCAGTTTACAGAACAGGAACTGGAGGAACTGGCAAACAAGCTTGCAGACAAACTCTTCTTAAAACTAAAGGAACGCCTTAATCAGGAAGGGGAACTCTTAACCTTAGAACAGGCATGTGATTATCTCAAGTGTAATAAGGGCTGGTTATACAAGAAGGTTCAACAGAAAGAGATACCATTCATCAAAATAGGCAAATATCTGAGGTTTAGAAAAAAGGAGCTTGACAAGTGGATGAAGTAGTAGAGAGATTTAACAGGCTTAAGAGAGCTAATCCACATACTGGTAATGTTCTTATCCTTGCTCAAATAGTCTCTGAACACTCTTTAACAAAAAGACAGATAAAGAAGTATTTGCACCTGCTCTGCAGAAAAGACTACGATTACTTTGAAGATGAAAAGGGTCTGATTGACTTTCTTTATTCTTTTAGTAAAAAATAAAGTTGAACTTAAGAAAAGAGCAACAAGTAAACTTTAGTGAACCATGACAAAAAAGCAACATTTTTCGTGAGTGTGTTTTATAAACCTGTGTTTTCAATCTGTTTCACTTTGTAGCTTAACTGGGTCTTTCTGTTAAAAAGTTAGTGACACACTTACTGACACAGTTTACTTTTTTTGTTTATCTATCAATAACTTACAACCCTGTTTCAAGATATGCTATCAAGAGGTCATCTTGACAATATGAATGTTTATCTAATTATTTCTATCGACAGATTCTTATTTTTTGGCTAAAATTTAGAAAAATGATAAGCAAAAAGAATAAAAAAATAGCAGTTCTGGTTTTTGTTTTATTAGGTGGTATTGGCTATCTTTATCTTGTAAGCTATATTTCTCAAAATAGTAAGAATACTCCAGAGTGGATATATATTGGGCAGAATAAGGAAGGAGACAGCATCTATTATTATAAAGACATTCAAAAAGTGAAAGGCTCTGGTTCAGTTTTTAGAGTTTGGATAAAACTTATTTTTACAAAAGAAGAATCAATTTCAACAGGAATTCTTTCAATTTTGGATCCGGTTCAGACAAAACTTATTCTTAAAGAAAATCCCAAAATAAAAATAGTAAAAACGGCAGAGGAAAAGGAGTTGCTTAAGATTGATTGCGAAAACCGAACTTTTGAATTACTTGAAGTAATTTGGTACGATAAAAAGGGAAATGTAATATTTTTTTTAAAAATACCTTCTTTCCCAGAGGAAAGTATAATAGTTCCTGACACACAGTTCGAACAGATATATAAAGTAATATGTAAAAAAGTAATTAAACATAAAAAGTAATATAAACTAAAATATTACAACGAACTTTTTCTTTCTTTTGTAATTAAAAAAGCCTGCTCAGTGTTTATTTCGGTATTAAATATCCTTATAAATTGTTAAATATTTTTTATTTTACTTCTATTGAGAGTTTTGTTAAATTTTTTAGTATGAGATTAGTTTCAGTTTTAATGATCTTGCTTTTCTTTGTATTACTAATAAGTCTTAGTGCCTGTATGACTCCAGCCCAGCACTATCAAAACCTTCCTTCTACTCAGGAAAGACAGCTAACAGTTGGTATAGTTCAAAAGGAAATTAAGACTGGAATGTCTCAAGCTGATGTAGTTGCTGTTTTAGGTTCTCCAAATATTGTTACAAGAGATAGTGAAGGAAGGGAAACATGGGTTTATGATAAAGTAGCTACTGAATATTTTTACTCAAAAGATGTTGGTGGAGTTGGTGGAGGTGCTGGTGGAGGTGGAACACCAGGAACATCTTTAATACTTGGGTTGCTTGGAGGAAGTTATAGCAGAGAAGCAGGTGCTTACTCACAAACACAGAGAACACTAACAATAATAATAAAATTTAACAAGGAAGGCAAAGTTGAGACATTCTCTTACCATGCAAGTAAGTTTTAAAGTTGCTATTGCTCTGATTTTAGTTTTCTCATTGATATTAGCTGGATGTGTTACTCCACCGCCTAAACCGCCAGAAATGACTGAACTTCAAATAAGAGAAATACAAACAAGACAATATGAAGGTGCAAACTTCAATGAAGCAATGAAAGCAGTTGTGGCATCACTACAGGATCAAGAATTTATAGTCACAAATGCAAATGAAAATTTAGGATTAGTTACCGCTTATAAAGATATTGAAGAAACAGATGAATGGACAAGATTTTGGGTAGGTGCCCAAGGAAGTTATCAAACTATAAGAAGAATTGAGGTCAATGCAACAGTAAGACAAGAAGGTAAAATCATAAAAATTAGAATTAACTTAGTTGCTAAAGGGATGACTAATACTGGTGGAGTTATTTGGACAAGACCCATATATGATTTAGAAGCTTACCAGAAAATTTTCTCTAAAATAGACAAATCTTTATTTATTGAAAAAGAAAAAATTTAAGTTTTACAAATCCTGTTCTAACATTTTTCAAAACAGCAATTAAAACTTAGTTGTGTTTAGTAAAGAGCTTTTTGCTTTTAATGAACCTTTCTTTTTAGAAATTTTTTCTTGACAATATGACCATAGTCATGTATAATTTAAACATGGACTGGAACAAAGAAGAGATAAAATGGTTCAGGCAATTGTTAGGACTAACTCAAGAACAGATGGCTAAGACCTTAGGAGTAACACAGAGTTATATATCTCACCTTGAGAGAGGTAAAAAAATACCAAATGTTTTAAAAAGGCTTCTTGACTGTCTCTATGAAAAATACAGAAAGGAGGGAAAGTTATGAAAACAAGAGGAGTGTTTAAACGGGGTGGTGTTTACTGGATAAGGTATGCTGACCCTACAGGTAAGATAGTTAGAGAAAGTGCAAGAACCAGAAACATCAACGAGGCTTTAAAACTGCTTGCAAAGAGAAAAGCAGAAATAGCAGAGGGTAAGTTTCCAGAGAAGCTTGTTATCAAAAACCATACTTTCTCTGAGCTATGCGATAGATATTCAGAATGGGCTTGTATTCAGAAATGCTTTAACAGAAGCAAGCTTTATATTATCAAAGAACTCAAAGAAAGATTTGGCAGTCTTATTCTGAGAAGATTTACCACACAGCTTGTTGAACAGTTTCAGGTTGACTTGATTAAGCAGGGGCTTAAACCTGCTACCATTAACAGAAAGCTTGCCTGTCTTAAGCATATGTTCACCAAAGCTCAGCAGTGGGATATGGTAGAGGAAGAAGTTTTAAAGAGAATCAGAAAGGTTAAGTTTCTTAAAGAAAACAACAGAAGACTTAGATACCTTTCAGTAGAAGAGATTCAGAGATTGCTTTCCTGTTGTGACAGACATTTATATCCGATTGTCTTTACTGCTTTGAATACAGGAATGCGTAAAGATGAGATACTGTCTTTAAGATGGAGCAATGTTGACCTTAAGAACGGATACATCCACATTGAGAAAACAAAAAACTCAGAAAGAAGAGACATTCCAATGAACGATGCTTTACTGTCTTTGTTCAGAAAGCTTTTTACAGAAAGAAAGATTGATGTTGATTATGTTTTTGTGAATCCTCTAACAAATACAAGATACTATGATGTAAAAAGAAGCTTTAATCATGCTTTAAGAAAGGCTGACATTAAAGACTTCCACTTCCACGACTTAAGACACACCTTCGCAAGCCAGCTTGTTATGAACGGAGTTGACCTTACAACTGTTAAAGAACTCTTGGGGCACAAAGACATTAAGATGACCTTAAGATACTCACACCTTGCACCAGAACATAAATCCAGAGCTGTAAGCTGTCTCAGCCGCATTTTTTCAACATCAAAAAAAGTAAGTGACACAAAAACTGACACAGTCACTAATTTTTAGGATTGTGCTATGTGGTGGAAACCCTTGATTTTACTTGATGGAGCTGAGGGGAGTCGAACCCCCGACCTCTTGAATGCCATTCAAGCGCTCTCCCAACTGAGCTACAGCCCCGACTTTTAAAGTTAACATATCTATACATTTATTTGTCAATTCCTATTAATTTTTCCGACTTTTTTAAGGTATAATTAAAAAACTGCTAAACTGAGAGGTATTTGATATGTCAAAGTTTCTTATCTTTCTGTTACTTGTTTTTCTAACTATTATTGGACTCTTTGCCATGGAAAATAAAGAAATGGTAATTCTTAAAGTACCTTTTGGTGCATCCTATGAAATGCCCAAGATAGGATTAATGCTGCTTTCTTTAAGTTTTGGAGCTTTTTTTGTTTTTATCGTTTTCTTTATTAGAGATACTTCTAATTTAATAAACAGATTTCAGTTACAGAAAAAACAGAAAAAAGAGGAAAAAATAAAGGATTACTATGCAAAGGCACTTAATGCAATAATGAGAGACAAAGTTCAGGAAGCAAAGGAAGCATTAAAAGAAATATTAAAAGAGGAACCAGAACACATAGATGCTCTTATCAGACTTGGAGACCTCTCAATGAAAGAGGAAGACTATAAGACTGCACTAAAATATTACAAAAAAGCTTATGAGCTTGACCCTAAAAACATTGTGCCTCTTTTCTCTTTAGAAAGTGTTATGGAAAAGATGAATGAAAACGAACTTGCTTTAAAATACATTGAACAGATTATAAGTCTTGAACCAGACAGTCCTCTTGCTCATTACAAAATGAGAACTATTCTGGAGCGACTTGAAAAATGGGAAGAGTTGATCACTCTTCAGAAAAAGATTCTAAAGCTTGTTCCTGAATATAAAAGAGCAGAAGAAGAGAAAAGGCTTGTAGGATATACATACGAATACGGCAGAGTAAATCTTGAATCAGGCGATATTGAGCAGGCTGAAAAGATTTTTTCCAGTCTTGTTAAGAATTATCCAGAGTTTGTCCCTGCATATCTTGGAATGACAGAGGTTATTCTTTCCAAAGAAGGAGTTGAAGAAGCCATTGATTTTCTCCAAAAATCTTACGATACCTTAAAATCAAAGCTTTTGCTTATAAGACTTGAAGACTTACTTATAAGTATAGGTGATCCTAAAAGGTTGATACAATTTTATCTTAAAGCAATAAATGAAAAACCCGATGATGTGGAACTTAAATTTCTCCTTGGAAGACTTTATTATCGTCTTGAGATGATTGATGATGCCATAGAAACTTTATCTTCCATTGATCCAGCCATATGTTCAACACCAAAACTTCACTGCATAAAGGGATATCTCTATTTAAGGAGAAATCAGATTCCAAAAGCTGTGTCTGAATTCAAAGAGTTATGTCCTGAAAGCAAGGTATCAAATCTCTCATATTTATGTAAAGAGTGTCATTCAACATTTGAAGAATGGACTGGAAGATGTCCAGTATGTGGTACATGGAATAGCTTTGAGGTTGATTTGAGAGGCTGTGAAATTCTAAAATGATCAATTTTTTCTTTAAAAAAAGAAAGATAGTCCTTGATACAAGCGTTTTTGTTAATCCAGATATAAGAAATCTCTTTGGAGATAGTCCAGAAAAGGCTATTGAAGAATTTGTAAAGATAGCTAAAAGAACAAGGAATCTTGAATTTTACATTCCCTCCTCTGTGTTTAAAGAGTTGATGTATTTCGTTGATGAAAAAAAAATTCCAAAGGATTTTTATTTTATAATTCGAATTAAGTCTCCTGATAAACACAGAAATGTATGCCCTGCCATATTTTTCTATGAGCTTGTTGAAGAGATGAGACATAGAATAAATAAGGGTTTGAGGGTTGCAGAGAATGCTGTAAGAAATGCTATACATAAAGAAACTGACGAAATAATCAAAGACTTGAGAAAAAAATACAGGGAAGCTCTTCGTGAAGGTATCATTGATAGTAAAGAGGATGTTGATCTAATATTTCTTTCTTTGCAACTTCAAGCATCGCTTGTTACAGGGGATCAGGGACTGATTAAGTGGGCTGATAAATTGGGAATTGAATGGATTGTCCCTGAAAAATTTAGAGATTTTCTACTTTCTGCGATTGATTGAACTCCAGAAGTTACCAATTTTTCTGAATTTTTCATATCTTCTCTTAATAAGTTCTTCAGTTGGAATTTTAGCAAGTTCTGCTATTGTACTCAATATTTTAGCTTTAATTTTTTTGCCTACTTCCTGAGGGTCTCTATGAGCTCCTCCAAGAGGTTCACTGATAATGTCGTCAATAATTCCGAATTTCTTTAAATCCTGCGCTGTAAGTTTAAGTGCTTCTGCTGCTCTCATGTAATCTTCTACACCAACATCTGAGTTTTTTTTCCAGAGAATTGCGGCACATCCTTCGGGCGAAATAACTGAATAAATCGAATGTTCAAGCATAAAAATTCTATCACATACACTGAGAGCAAGAGCTCCTCCACTGCCCCCTTCTCCAATTACAAATCCAATGAGAGGTGTTTTAAGTAAAGACATCTCCATAAGATTCGTGGCAATTGCTTCAGCTTGACCTCTTTCCTCTGCACCTATACCAGGAAAAGCACCTGGAGTGTCAATCATTGTAATAACAGGTATGGAAAATCTTTCTGCTAGTTTCATTACTCTTAAAGCTTTTCTGTATCCTTCTGGATGAGCCTGACCAAAGTTTCGGTAAATTCTTTCTTTTATTGTTCTGCCCTTTTGATGCCCGACAACTGCATATGACTTTCCATCAATTTTACCAACTCCTGCTACTACAGCTGGATCATCGCCAAATCTACGATCTCCGTGAAGTTCAATAAAGTCTTCAAAAATCATTGAAATATAATCAAGGGTATAAGGCCTTTCTGGATGTCTTGCAATCTGAGTTTTCTGCCAGGGAGTTAGATTTGAGTATACTTCTGTTTTTAGTTCTTTTAGTTTTTTATTAAGTCTTTTTATTTCCTGAGAAAGGTCAATCTCACTACCATCAGATAGTTTTTTTAACTCCTCAATTTTTATCTCCAATTCCTGTATGGGTTTTTCAAAATCAAGATAATAGGTCATATAATTCTCACCTGACAATTTTCAATTTTTTGTATTTTTGTCTCAAAATCAAGAGACGGCTCAAAAGGACTTAAAATTATAACATGACAATCAGGCAGATTTAAACATATATATATCTTACCTTCTCCATTACGGGTTTCTTCAAGACATTGCCTGATTTCCTTCAAAGTTTTGTAAGCTTTTTCAGTATCTGAACAATCAATGCTTAATTCATACTTTATTTTTAGATCTATATTTTTCAAATCTTCTATTTGTCTTGCAAGAAATTTAGTTGAATCAGGTGATTTAAATATGATGCCTTTAATTAGAATTAAATTTTTTTCTGTCAAAATACTGCTACATTTTTTAAAAAGTTCAGGATAAATTACGACTTCCAATCTACCTGTCTCATCCTCTATTGTTATATAAGCAGTCACTCCCTTTTCTTTTGCTTTACTTTTAACTTCTTCTACGATGCCTGCTATCTGGATTTCCTGTTCCTGCTGTTCAGTATCAACAATGTCATCTTCTGCTGTATCAAAAATTTCAGCAATTGTTGAGATATTCATCTTATTCAAAGCAGGTCTTAGAGGTTTCAAAGGATGACCTGTAAGATAAAACCCGAGTGCAGCCTTTTCCTCGCTCAAAAGTTTTTCATTATCCCAAGGCTTTATATGTTGCTCATTAAAAAATAGTCCACCTGCCAAATTTTTACCCTTAAATGACAGAAGTTCGTGCATGGCAAAAGCTCTTGCCTGATTTGGAGTGCATTGAGGATAAAGAGAATCAAATGCTCCTGCTTTGATAAGAGACTCTATGACTTTTTTATTAACTTTTCTTGTATCAATTCTGCTCAGGAAATCAGCCATTGATGTAAACTTTTTCTTTTTCCTCTCACTGAGAATGCTCTGAAGGGCTGAAAATCCAACCCCTTTAACAGCTTCAAGTCCGAACCTGATAAAATTTTCTTTTACAGTAAAAATTCTGTCACTTTCATTTATATCAGGTCCTTTAATCTCAATGCCCCATGCTTTACATTCGTTAATAAACTTTACAATCTGATTTGTATCTCCCATTTCATTGGAAAGGTTTGCTGCAAAAAATTCCTTAGGATAATGGGCTTTTAAATAGGCAGTAATATATGATAGATAAGCATAGGCTGCAGAGTGAGATTTATTAAATCCGTATTCACCAAAAGCTGCCATTATGTTGAATAAAGATTCTGCTTTATCCTGAGGAACTCCATTTTTTTGAGCTCCTTGAACAAACTCTTCCTTAAGGCTTGCCATAAGCTCTGGAATCTTTTTCCCCATTGCCTTTCTTAAAACATCAGCCTGTCCCATTGTGAAGCCTGCAATTTTATTGGCAATTCTCATAACCTGTTCCTGATAGAGAATTACACCATAGGTTTCATTGAGTATTTCCTTTAATTCGGGGAGATCATACTCTACAGGCACCAGTCCTTTTTTTCTCTTTATAAAATCATCAACCATTCCACTACCAAGAGGTCCTGGTCTGTAAAGGGCAACAAGTGCAATGAGGTCCTCAAATCTCTCGGGCTCCATTCTTTTCAGGAGCTCTCTCATTCCTCTACTTTCAAGTTGAAATACTCCTGTTGTATGACCTGAACAAAGAAGTTGGTAAGTTTTTGGATCATCGAGAGGAATTTTCTCTAAATCTATATATTTGCCTTGAGCTTTAGCATAGTTTATTGTTTCATCAATAACAGTAAGAGTTTTTAATCCTAAAAAGTCAAATTTGAGCAGTCCAACATCTTCAAGAGCTTTCATATCAAATTGAGTTATTATAGTTTCTTCACCGGAATTTTTATACAGAGGCATTAAATTCTGAAGAGGCTCTGGAGAGATAACAACTCCTGCAGCATGTTGAGAGGCGTGTCTCACAAGTCCCTCAAGTCTTAAAGCTATGTCAATCAGTTCTTTAACCTTTTCAGATTTATTATAAAGCTCTTTAAGTCTTGGTTCTAAATTTAAAGCCTGCTCCAGAGATGGGCATGCAAATGGTATCATTTTCGCAATTTTATCCACATCACCATAGGGAATATTCAATGCTCTTCCTACATCTCTTACTACTGCCCTTGCTGCCATTGTTCCGAAAGTTATGATATGGGCTACTTTATCACTTCCATATTTTTCAGCAACATATCTAATCACTTCTTCTCTTCTTGTTTTGCAAAAGTCCACATCAATATCAGGCATACTTATTCTTTCAGGATTTAGAAATCTCTCAAAAAGAAGTCCATATTTTATAGGATCAATATCTGTAATTTTAAGTGCATAGGCAACAAGACTTCCTGCTGCTGAACCCCTGCCAGGTCCAACAGGAATATTTTTCTTTCTTGCATAGTTTATGAAATCCCATACAATAAGGAAATAGGAGGCAAATCCCATCTCTGTTATAACTTTGAGCTCTTCATCGAGACGCTTTATATAGTCTTCAGGCACACTGTCTTTAAATCTTTCCTTTAACCCTTCCTGAGCAAGTTTTTTCAGATATTCTTCTGGTGAGTATCCTTCAGGAACATGATATTTGGGGAGCTTGTATTCGCCAAGTTTAAAGTTGAAATTACATCTATCGGCGATTTCCAGAGTATTTTTCAATGACTCTGGAATTTCCCGAAAGGCTGAGTACATCTCCTCAGATGATTTAAAATAAAACTCATCTGTCTGAAATTTCATTCTTTTTTCATCTTTTATGGTTTTTCCTGTCTGAATGCATAGCAAAATTTCATGTGCTCTTGCATCGGATTTATGAAGATAGTGACAATCATTTGTAGCAACCAGAGGGATGTTAAATTTTTTTGAAATCTCTATTAGTCCTTTGTTTGCTTTATCCTGGTCAGAGAGTCCATTTGACTGGATTTCAAGGAAAAAATTCTCTCCAAAAATTTCTTTCAAATTTTTTGCTATGCTTTCAGCTTTTTCCATATTTCCATAGACAATATTGTATGGAATCTCTCCTTTGAGACATCCTGAAAGAGCGATAAGTCCTTTATTGTATTGACTTAAAAGTTCCATATCGACTCTTGGTTTATAGTAAAATCCTTCAATATATGAAAGACTTACAAGACGGTTGAGATTTCTATATCCCTCTTCATTTTCCACTAAAACAGTAAGATGAAATGAAGCTTCCTCTGGCGTGCCAGAGTCTTTGCTTATCTTGGCTTTGTCAAAACGGCTTTCAGGTGCTACATATATTTCGCAACCTATAATTGGTTTTATTCCTGATTTTTTGGCTTTTTTAAAAAATTCTACTACTCCAAAGAGATTTCCATGATCAGTAATAGCTACCGCTGGCATTTGATATTTTTTTACCTGTTCAAGCAGTTCATCAATTTTTATTGCGCCATCAAGAAGGCTATACTCTGTATGAACATGAAGATGGACAAATTCGTGTACGCTCATATTATGAAATGTTAAAATTTTGCTTTCCATTAAGTCAATTTGTGAAAAACTTGAGATTTTTTAATAAAGCTTGCTACTATAAAAAGATTTAAAATTTTAGGAGGTGAATTATGTCTATTTTGAATCTTATATCAGATGCCCATGCCATGGGTACTCCTCCACAGGGAGGTGCACAGGGTGATCCAATAATGAGCCTGATTGCCAGTTTATTACCACTATTTTTAATCATCGTTGTCTTCTACTTTTTACTTATCAGACCACAGCAGAAAAGAGCCAAAGAACACAGGCAGATGCTTGAGAATTTAAAAAAAGGAGACAAGGTAATCACTGTTGGAGGAATATACGGAGTTGTTGAGAGTGTTACCCCTAATACAGTGGTTTTAAAGATTGCTGATAATGTAAAGGTTAAATTTTCGAAGCAATCAGTGGCTGCATTAAGACCACCCACAGATGAGGACTAATTTTACTGGAATAGAAAAGTTATGAGAAAAGGTATTTATATCAGGATTGCATTGATTCTGGCAACTGTCATTATAGCGTTTATTTTCTTTCTACCAAATACACCTCTTTTTGAGTTTATGCCTGATTGGTGGAAGAAAAATATGCCCCATAAAGGAATTGTTCTTGGTCTTGACTTAAGAGGGGGCTCCCATCTTATTTTTGAAGTTGACATCAAAAGAGCACGGCAGATAACAGTTGAAAGAACAGGAATGCACCTCGGAAGCCTTCTTGAAAAAAAAGGTATAAAAGCCTCTGTAAAAACTGAAGGTGAAAAAATAATTATCCAACCAGTAAACGATGAAATAAAAAAGCTTGTAAAAGAAAATTATCCTGACCTTTCTATCTCTCAACAAAATGATGTATATGTTTGTGAATTTCCTGAATCAGCTTTCAAAAGAGTTGAGACCACATCAGTTGAACAGGCAATTGAAGTAATTCGTAATAGAATTGACCAGCTTGGAGTTGCTGAGCCAGCAATACATAAGCAGGGAGAAAATGAGATAGTGGTGCAACTTCCAGGGGTAAAGGATCCTAAGAAAGCCCTCGAAATAATCGGAAAAACCGCTCAGCTTGAGTTTAAACTTCTTGATGAAGAAACTACTCTATGGAATGAACTTCCTTCATTGATAAAGGCTGGGGAAGAAGAAGCATTTTTAAATCAGTGGAAGAACAAACTTCCAGAAGGTGATGAAATAGTTTTTCAAAAAATTGTAAACAAAGAAACGGGCGAAGTTTACAAAAGACCCTACATTGTAAAAAAAGAAGCCTTACTTACAGGAGACCTTCTTGCAGAGGCTCATGTAAGTATTGACCAGAGATTTAACGAACCTTACGTATCTTTGAGATTCAATGATGCTGGGGCAAAGATTTTTGAAGAGATAACAGCCAAATATGTCAAACACAGACTTGCCATAATACTTGACGGAACTCTTTATTCGGCACCTGTAATTCAGGAAAGAATTGAGGGTGGCAATGCCCAGATTACAGGAAGCTTTACACTTGAGGAAGCAAAAGACCTTGCAATTGTCCTCAGAGCTGGAGCACTGCCAGCTCCTGTAAGGCTTATTCAGAATGTAACAGTTGGTCCAACTCTTGGAAAAGACTCAATTGAAGCAGGCAAAAGGGCTGTAATCATTGCGGCCGTATTTGTCTCTTTATTTATGGTCTTTTATTATCGTTTAAGTGGAGTTATTGCTGACTTTGCTTTGATACTGAATATAGTTCTTCTTATTGGAGCACTTGCTGCATTGAATGCGACTCTTACATTACCAGGTATCGCAGGAGTGGCTTTAGCAATTGGTATGGCTGTCGATTCCAATGTTTTAATGTTTGAAAGGATAAGGGAAGAACTCAGGCTTGGAAAAACTCCTAAAGCAGCAATCGAGTCTGGATACAAAAAAGCATTCTGGACCATATTTGACTCCCATGTTACAACTCTTATAACTGCAGCAGTGCTTTTCCATTTTGGTTCAGGACCTATTAAGGGATTTGCAGTAACACTTTCACTTGGCGTTGCAATAAATCTATTTACAGCACTAATAGGGACAAAAACAGTCTTTGACTTTATATATCTTGGAAAGGAGCGCAGGAGTCTTAGTATATGATACAGATACTTGGAAAAACAAACATTGATTTTCTCGGGAAAAAATATATTGCTCTCGGATTTTCCTGTTTAATGATAATTCTTGGAATATTTGCGATCTTTCAGATTCATGAAGGAAAAGCAAATCTTGGAGTTGACTTTGCTGGAGGATTGAGTCTTCAGGTAAGATTTTCTCAGCCTGTAACACTTTCCGAGATTAGAACAATACTTGATAAAGCAGGGATAAAAGATGCTGATATACAGGAACTTCCAACAGAAAAAAAGATTCTCATAAAGCTAAAAAAACAACAGGAGGGTGCACAGGATGCAGTTGAAAAAACCCTTAAAGAAAACCTTGCAAACAAAGAACCTTTGATAGAGTCAATTACTGAAATTGGTCCAAAGATTGGTGAAAGAACAAAAAGAGATGCACTCCTTGCAATTGCTGCTGCTACGCTTGGAATACTTATATACATTGCCATAAGATTTAGATTCCACTTTTCAATCGGTGCAACTGTGGCAACCTTTCACGATGTTATGGCTGTTCTTGGAATCTTCTATATTCTGAACAAAGAGATAAATCTAATTTTCATAAGTGCTCTGTTAACAATCGCAGGATACTCTCTCACTGATACTGTAGTAGTCTTTGATAGAATCCGTGAAAATCTTGGTAAAGTAGCAAAAGGAACGATGAGCCTTGAGGCATTGATGAATAAAAGCATAAATGAGGTTTTATCAAGAACAATTGTAACATCTCTTACCACATTTCTGTCAGCAGTAGCACTTTTTTTCTTCGGAGGAGAAGTTTTGCATGACTTTGCTCTTGCCATGATGATTGGAATAGTAATTGGAACTTATTCATCCATATTTGTGGCAAGTCCTGTAGTGCTTCTGCTTGGCAAGAATTCTCTTATAAAGAGATAAAATGCAATACAGTGAATGGGTTGTTGTAAAAACGAATCAGGATTATCTTCAGTATCTGTCAAGGGCTTTAAATATATCAATTCCTGTGGCACAGACTCTTGTCTCCAGAGGACTCAAAGATGTAGAGGAAATTTATTCCTTTTTAAATCCATCGATTGACCTGATTGATCCCTTTAGCATTTCAGGAGTTTACGAAGCTACTAAAATAATAAATGAAGCCATTCGTTCAGGTATAAAGATTCTTATAAATGGTGATTATGATGCTGATGGTTTGACTTCAACGGCAATTCTCTATGACATTTTAAAAAAGATGGGAGCTTCGGTCTACTATCACATTCCTCATAGAATTCATCATGGATATGGTTTAACTCAGACAGGTATTGAAGAGGCAAAGAGGATAGGAGCAAAGCTTATAATTACTGTTGACTGCGGAATAAGAGATTTTGAGATTGTTCAATATGCAAAAAAAGAGGGAATTGAGACAATAATTACAGATCATCATGAACCTTTAAGAATAGATGGAGAAACTGTGCTTCCCGAGGCTTTGACTGTAATAAATCCTAAAATTGATGAAAACTCACCATATATATCTTTGGCAGGTGTTGGAGTTGCCTTCATGCTTGCTATGGCATTAAATCGTGAAGAGGCAATGCAGTATCTTGACCTTGTAACCTTAGGAACATATGCGGATATGGTTCCTCTTGATACTATGAATAGAGCATTGGTGAAGCCTGGTTGGAAACTTATTGAAAATCCTGTAAGAACTTCAATAAAAATATTGAAAGACATAGCAGGAGTAAACTCAAGCTGTTTAAAAAATTTTCATTTGAGCTATTGTCTCATACCAAGAATTAATGCTCCTGGAAGAGTTGATCATGCAGCAGATGTGGTAAAATTTTTAACTTCTGATATCATTGAAGAAGCTGAAAATATCGGACAGTGGATTAATCAGATAAATTCCTTTAGACAGAAAATAGAAGAAAAAATCATAGAAGAGATTGAGCAAAAACTGAAAAGAGAGTTTAACGATGAGCCAGCTGTTGTGCTATGGGGAGACTGGCATCTTGGAGTCGTTGGAACAGTTGCAAGCAAACTTCTTGAAAGATTTAACAGACCCGTATTTATAATGGCAATAGATAAAGACAGGGTAAAGGGTTCTGCAAGAGCTCCTCAGGGTATTGATTTACAGAAAATTCTTTTTGACTGCAAGGATCTGCTAATACGTTACGGCGGTCACAAGCAGGCAGCAGGAGTAATGCTTTATAGAGAAAAACTTGAAGAGTTTAAGGATAGGCTTTGTAAATTGTTAGAAAACATGGATATGGAGCGGATTAATATACTTCAATTAGACGCTGCTGTAAGTCTTGAAGAGATTAATGAGAAAGTGACAGAAGAGATAAAACTTCTCGAACCTTTTGGACCAGGGAATCGTGAACCTCTTTTTGGAGCAAAGGAGCTCACTGTGGTAAATTTAAGAAAGGTGGGGAGTAATCATCTTAAGATGTTTTTAAAACAGAACGGAAGAACTATTTCTGCTATAGGTTTTGATATGGCAGAAGAGCCAGTTCTTGAAGGATGCCTGATTGATGCAGCATTTACTCCAACAATAAATGAATGGGAAGGAGGAAGAACTCTTCAACTTCAACTTAAGGCAATAAGAAGGACTCAAAGATGAGATTTAATGTCAATGATTTGTTAAGTAAAAAAAAGCAGGCACAAAAGATCACCATGCTTACAGCCTATGACTATCCTTTTGCCCATATTGTTGATGAAGCAGGGATAGACATTATTCTTGTTGGAGACTCTCTTTCGATGGTTGTTCAGGGAAATGATACAACACTGCCTGTAACAATGGAGGAGATAATCTATCACACTAAGATTGTGGTTAAATCAACAAAGAGAGCAATGATAGTTGCTGATATGCCTTTTATGTCTTATCAGGTAAGTGTTGAAGAAGCTGTAAGGAATGCGGGCAGAATAATAAAAGAAACCGGTGCCCATGCTGTAAAGCTTGAAGGTGGAAGGGAAATTCTTTCACAGGTTAAAGCCTTGACTGAGGCAGAGATTCCTGTAATTGGACATCTCGGACTTACTCCTCAGGCAGTACTCAGAATGGGAGGATATAGACTTCAGGGAAAAACCGAGGAACAGGCAAGGAGAATAAAGGAAGATGCACTAAGACTTCAGGATAAAGGTGCAGTAGCAATAGTTCTTGAGGTAATTCCTTCAGAACTTGCAAGAGAGATTACTGAAAGTCTTGAAATTCCTACAATAGGAATTGGCGCAGGTCCATACTGCGATGGACAGGTTCTGGTAATACATGATTTGCTTGGACTTTTTGAGAAGTTTACTCCAAAATTTGTAAAGAAATATGCCAATTTAAAAGATGAAATTATGAAGGCAGTAAAACAGTACAAAGAAGAAGTTGAAAAGGGTATATTCCCAGATAAAGAACACTCATTTTAAAACTTTGAACTTTGAATTTTGAACCTTGAATCACCCGTTAGGGTGGTTGAATTGCCGTAAGGCGGTTGAACCTTGAACTTTGAATTTTAAAAAGGGGGATGAAAGATGCTGACACCGGAAAAACAGCTTGAAATCATAAAAAGAGGAACTGTTGAGATAATCCTTGAAGAAGACCTCAAGAAAAAACTTGAAAAAGCTTACAAAGAAGGTAAACCCCTGCGAATAAAAGTTGGATTTGATCCAACTGCACCGGATATTCATCTTGGTCATACTGTTCTTTTAGAAAAAATGAGACAGTTTCAGGAACTTGGACACGAAGTTATTTTTCTTATTGGCGATTTTACAGGAATGATAGGAGATCCCTCTGGTAAAACAGAAACAAGAAAACCTCTTACAAGAGAGGAAGTTCTTAAAAATGCTGAAACATACAAGGACCAGGTTTTTAAGATTCTTGATCCTGAAAAAACATTGATAATGTTTAACAGTGAGTGGTTTAACAAAATGACAGCCCTTGATATGTGTCGTCTTGCTGGAGCAGAGACTGTTGCAAGAATGCTTGAAAGAGAAGATTTTAAAAAGCGATTTACAGAAGGTCGTCCAATTACAATTCTGGAATTTCTATATCCACTACTTCAGGCTTATGACTCAGTTTATCTTAAAGCAGACATAGAACTTGGAGGCACTGATCAGAAGTTTAATCTTCTTATGGGAAGACAGTTAATGAAAATGTACGGTATGGAAGAGCAGGTTGTCATAATGATGCCTCTTCTTGAAGGACTTGACGGTGTGCAGAAGATGTCAAAGAGTCTCGGAAACTACATTGGAATTAATGAGCCACCAGATGAGATGTTTGGCAAGATAATGTCAATTAATGATGAATTGATGCTTAAATATTATGAACTTCTAAGTCACATATCTATTGAAGAGCTTAATGAACTTAAAAAAGGTATCAAGGAAGGTAAGATTAATCCAAGGGATGCTAAAGAATCCCTTGCAGTTGAGATTGTTACAAGATATCATGGTAAAGAGCTGGCAGAGAAGGCAAGGGAGAATTTTATTAAGCTTTTTAGAAAGAAAGAGATTCCTGAAGAAATTGAAACTGTAGAGTTGAAAGATGAAGGAGAAGGAATCTGGCTTCCAAAGATATTGAAAGAACAGGGACTTACTAAAAGCACATCAGAGGCAATAAGGCTTATAAAGCAGGGTGGTGTCAGAGTTAATAATGAGCCTCTGGTCAATCCTGATATAAAAATCAAGGCTGGTGAATATATTGTAAAAGTTGGCAAAAGAAGATTTATCAGAATAAAGGTGAGTTAGCCATTTCGTTGCAATGTTTGAAAATAATTGAAATTCCTTAGATTGTTTTGCAAGCTCAGAATGGTAGAGGAGAGACTGCTTCGGGGCATTGAGCCCCTCGCAGTGACAGAAAAGATATTGTCAGGCATTGTTCAGGTTTGCTTTAACTATCAGAGTATCGCCTTAATTAGAAACATTACCTTATTATGTTCATTAATTCGTTTAGCATGTTGTCAGTCGTTGTAATTACCCTCACATTTGCCTGATAGGCTCTCTGGGCAGCAATCATTCTTATGAATTCTTCAGCAAGGTCAACATTGCTTGACTCAAGAGAATTCGCATAAACTTTGCCGACACCAACAGTTCCTGGTGCACCGTATGTTGGTCCGCCTGAACCGTATGATTCAAGATAGAGATTATTCCCTACCTTTGTTAAATTATGTGCAGCAACAAACTTTGCAAGTACAACCTGCGCAACTTTTTTAACTTGACCATTCGTGAATACTCCTGAGACTACACCATCCTGATCAACTGTTACTGCAATCAGGTTTCCTGAGGAATAACCATTTTGAGTCTGAAATACAACAGCATTAGGTGAACCGTACTGAGTTGAGTTAGAGAAACTTAAATTAACATTTTGAGGAGATGTTACTCCCCAACTTGAAAAATTCAGGCTTGCTGTAGGTGTGAAATTTGGATTAGGAGGAACATGGGGCGTTGTAACATAAACATCTGATAGAGCGCCATCGGTATTGAAAGATAAGGTTATAGGTTGAACTCCAGTTGTGCTGCTATCAAAATCAACTTCAACATAATTGGTACCCGTGGCGCTGTCATTGTAAACAACATGTGCCTCCCAGGTATTTTGAGCAATTTTGCGAAAATATGTATAAACAAGATGAGGATTACCCTGACTGTCATATATTGTAATGGCTGTAGAGAAGTTATATGTGTTAGAAGCTGGTAGGTTTGTCCCTGAGGGGGGTGTCCATGGTGCTGATGGTATATCATCTCTTGAATCCAAATTCATCTGCATGGATATTTTATTGGTTGCTGATGGGTCACTCATCAGTCCTGCAAGATATACATCACCAATCTCACCTGTGACACTGCCAGTTGCATCCATTTGATATGCTTGAAGTCTGTATCCATTTGGATCAACCACATAGCCTTCTTTATCAAGTCTGAACTGACCTGCACGGGTATAATAGGTTGGTCCATTAAGTTGCCTTACTACAAAAAATCCATCTCCCTCTATTGCCAGATCAAGAGGATTGGATGTGGTCTCAAGAGTTCCCTGCGTAAACATCTTTTGAATGTCAATGATCATAGTTCCACGACCAACCTGCATTGCTGATGCTCCACCAAGTGTCTGACTCAGTATATCTCCAAAATTAGCTCTGCTTGCTTTAAAACCAACAGTGTTTGCATTGGCAATGTTATCTCCTATTACTGAAAGGGCAAGTCCATTTGCATTCAGTCCACTTATTCCTGTAAAAAGTGATGTTAACATAGTATCACCTCCTTAGGCTTTTATCTCTTTAATCTGATTCATGGAAATATAATCATCACCAATGTTTATCTTAAGTTTACCCTCTTCAATAGCAATTCCTTTTACCACATATTCCCTGCCGTCAGTGGTTGTAACTGTTTTTCCTATTATTGTTGAGCCAACCATTAATGCATTTGAGTAAATCTGATAGGTTGATAGATCTTCAAGTGTTTTGTTTATATTCATAACCTGTTCAAGTGCCGAAAACATTGTAAGCTGTCCCATGAACTCTACATTATCCAATGGATTTAGAGGATCCTGATACTTAAGCTGTGCTGTGAGAAGTTTTAAAAATGCCTCTTTGTCTATATTGTTATTGCCGGTAGCATTTGATTTCGGTTGCACCGTGTAAAGTGGATTGTCAAATATTGTTGTTAAATCTGCCATTTTAGTTCCTCCTTTTATACGAAATACTCAAAAAATTTCTGATTACCTTTGTGTTTTCTCTGTCCCTGACCATTGTATGAATCGGAGTATCCACGATTTTCCTTCATTAAATCAAGCAGAAAATCAGATACCTTTACTCCTGAAGATTGAAGATTACTCTTGATTTCAGGAATAAGTCCTGTAAGAGCTTCCTTAACATGGGGATAGTCAACTTTCATATCAGCCCTGATACCTGCATTATCCATGGAAAGCTTAATTAGTATTTTGCCAAGCTCTGGTGGTTCAAGCTGTACTATAAGTGTTTTCTGAGAGTTTGATAGAGCTTTGAAAACTATATTTGAGATTTCCTTTAGCTGAGTAAAAGGCAGTTCAACCTTTTGTTGAACATCATTTATATCACTACTTTTACTTTGAATCGTGTGAAAAATATTTAGTTTTGTGTCATTTTCAATCGTTAGACTTTTTTCTATCAATATTTTTGAGTTGTTGCTTTGATTTTTTGATGTAGATTCATTAATAACAACTGAGTCTTTAACTGGAAACTCATTCTGGTCTAATTTAGATAACTCTAAAGAATGACTCAGCCTGGCTTTTAGAGGTTCTAAAGAGTTTAGTTGATTAACGGAATCATCTGTCTGATTGTTTACCTGATTTGATAGGTTTTTTAAATCAATTTTTTCAATCAAATTTTGAAATTCACTTTTATTGAGATGTAAATTTTGCAAAACACTTTTTAGTTCCTTCATATCTATCTGCCCTGATTTAAAAAGGTTGAGAAGAGAGAGTTTTAGGTCCTGTGGAAGTTGTTCAATCTGAGTCTGGGTAAATGTAATTTCCTGTGTTTGTAAAAAGGGAAAGGGAAAAACAAAAAAGTTATAGTTTACTGAATTATTAGTTGAGTTTTTTTGATTTTCAAAGAGGATTTTAAAAAGTTCATTTAAGATATCTTCAAATCCTGCCAGTTGTTTTGTTGAAGCAGTAGAATTTTGGTTAATTAAGTTTAAGCTATTCATATCTATGTTTGTTGGTAGTATCATGCAAAAATACAATACAAACTATGTGCCAGTCTTAATGTGTTAATTTTTGAGAATTTTTCTATTGAAAAGATTGATTAAAGGAGGAAAAAATTTCCTACCTGGATGCTTTTTCTTTTATTTCCACCATTCTTTTAGACAGTACTGCAGCCTTTTCAGGTGATACATTGGCAAGAATTTTCCCTGCCTGACGGGGCTTTATTGCAAGAAGAAGAGTTACTGCAGTTTCATTGTCAAGTTTTTCAATTCTGGCTGCAGCTTCTTCAGGAGGCATAGATTCGTATATCTTTGCAAGTCTTTGATAGTTCTCCTGTTGTGCTCTTTCAAGTTGGGCTTTAATTTCCTCCTGTTGTTTTATCTTTGCTTCAATTTCACTTTTAAGTTTTTTTAACTCCTCAGTTTTTTTAGCAAGGTCTTCCTGAAGTATTTTTAATCTTTCTTCCTCTATGGATGTAGCCTGTTTAGTTGATGTCTGTTGACCAATTAAGGTGCCTGCAGCTATTCCTAAAACGAGAATTAATACGGCAAAAATAACTGCTTTTTTAAACATTATTCGCTCCTTATTCTGCCTGTGAAAACATCTAAGATAAGTTTTTCTTCCAATTTTTCTCTTTGCATCTTTATTGTGGTAATGAGTTTATCATAAAGTTGCTCAATCTTTTTTCTCTCTTTAAAGGCTTCTTCATAAAGTTGTCTCTGCTTTTCAACTTCCTCATCTATTTTTTTTATTAATTCCTGAACTTCAATCAATTGATTTGTAAGATACTGGATTTCATCGAAGATTGAAACAATTTTTTCTGAAGTTGCCTCTTTGAGAAATGTAACCGAATCCAATCTTCCCTTAAGTTCTTTTAGATATAGTTCCAGTTTGTGTCTCTCTGAAAGCATTTCTACGAATTTCTGTTTTTCAAGTTCTTCCTGCCACTGCTTCAATTTTAATATCATATTTAGTGTATTCGTATTCATCGTTATTCAAATAAACTGTAAAGCTGATCAAGGCTTTCCTGAAAACTAACCTTTTCGTTTAAATCCTGCCTCAAGAAGTTATTTATTTTGTCAATCATCTTAATTGCGTAATCAACCTGAGGATTTGTTCCTTCCTTATAGGCACCAATACTTATAATGTCCTCATATCTTGCATAGGTTGCAAGAACTTCCAAAAGTCTCTGAGAATATTTAAGGTGTTTTTCATCAATTATATCTTTCATTAATCTGCTAATACTTTTAAGTATATCAATTGCTGGATAGTGGTTCCTGTTTGCAAGTTCTCTACTTAGTACTATATGACCATCAAGAATCGATCTTGCAGCATCAGCAACAGGATCCGTAAGGTCGTCTCCTTCAACAAGAACTGTATATATTCCTGTTATTGAGCCACCATTTTTGGTAACCCCAACTCTTTCAAGAAGTTTAGGCATCAAATTGAAAACACTTGGAGGATATCCTTTCATTGTAGGAGGTTCACCTGCAGCAAGCCCTATTTCTCTCTGAGCCATTGCAAAACGGGTAAGTGAGTCCATAAGTAAGAGGACATCTTTTCCTTTTTCTCTAAAGTACTCTGCTATTGCAGTTGCCAGAAAAGCTCCTCTAATTCTTGCCAGTGCTGGGGTATCAGATGTTGAAACAACTACAACTGACTTTTTTAATCCTTCCTCTCCCAGATCATTCTCAATAAACTCTCTTACTTCTCTTCCGCGCTCACCAATGAGTGCTATCACATTTACATCTGCAGCTGTATATTTCGCAATCATTCCAAGAAGAACACTTTTTCCAACTCCACTTCCTGCCATAATTCCTATCTTTTGTCCCTTACCGCATGTTATCAATGAATTTATCGCTCTAATTCCGAGATCAAGAGGTTCTTTAATGATTTCTCTTTCAAGAGGATTTAAGGCTTCCCTGTAAATTGGGAAAGGTTTACCTCTTAGCGGTTCTCTACCATCAATAGGATTTCCTGTTCCATCAATTATTCTCCCAAGAATCTCATTGCTTATAGGAATATAGCTCTGTTTGCCTTTTACAGCAATTCTTGCTCCTGTTCTGATTCCATAGATCTCACCAAGAGGAGAAAGCAAAACTGTTCCATTCTTAAATCCTACGACCTCAGCTTCAACAGTATTTTCATCAGTAATTATCTCACATATATCTCCAATACTTGCAGTTATACCAACACTCTCAACAATGAGTCCAACAGCCTTTGTTACTTTACCATAAATTTTTACAGGATTTGTTTGTTCTAAAACTTTTTCAGCCTCATTGAGAAAGGACTGAATTGAGAGCATTTTCTATCTCCTTGAGTCTTTGCTCAATTGTTGAGACTATATGCTGTGATTGAGTCTCTATTGAACAGCCTCCCTTAGTAACTTCAGTTGATGGTTCTATTTGAAAGCGTGTGCTGTCAATTTCAAGCTCTCCAATCTTTTTAGAGATAAGACTATAATCGTCGGGATGAACTTTTATAATTATTTTTTCCTCGTTTATTGGAACTGATTCCAGAGCATCTTTAACTATTGATAAAGTAACTTCTCTGTCAAGTGAGATTTTTGTTGCCACCACTTTTTCAGCTATCTTAAACGAGAGTTTTAAGATTTGTGGAAGAAAAAACTCTATCTGCTTCTGTTTAAATTCTTTCAGTTCTTGAATAATCTTTTTAAAAATTTCTATGACCATTACAACTTCATTTGTTCTCTCTTTTATTTCATTCTGACTTTTTTCTAACCCTTCTTTATAACCTTTTGCGAACCCTTCATTAAATCCTGCTTCATAGCCTTTTTTAACTCCTTCAGCATAACCTTTTTTAAAACCCTCATCATAACTTTCCTTTATATTTTTTCCTCTGTTAAGTTTGTTATCATTGTTTTCAGGTGATTTTTCATCAAAGGAAAGAAGTGTATAAGGTTTTATTTCTTCAGGTGACAACTGCCTCTCCTCCTCTCTTGGCAACTACTATTTTGCCTTCTTCCTCAAGTTTTCTTGCTACTCTTACAATATTCATTTGAGCTTTTTCTATATCACTAACTCTAACTGGTCCTTTTGCTTCCATCTCTTCCTTGAGTATCTCAACTGCTCTACTTGACATATTTTTGAAGATTTTCTCTTTTAGTTCGTCAGAAGCCATTTTGAGTGCCAGTGCAAGATCATCAGTTGAAACTTCTTTAAGAATTGTCTGAATTCCTCTGTCATCAACATAAAGAAGGTCTTCAAATGTAAACATCAGTTTTCTTATTTCTTCAGCCAAAATTGGATCTTTTTCCTCAATGTTTTTGAGAATAAGTTCTTCACTTGTTCTATCCAGTTGATTAAGTATTTCAGCAACTGTTTTTACACCACCAATTCTTCTTGACTGTGTATATGAGCGAAGTTGACTCTGTAAAACATCTTCTAATTCACTCAAAATTGTAGGAGAAATTTGATCAAGATTTGCTATTCTTTCAGAGACTTCTATTTTAAGCTGTTCTGGAAACTTACTTAAAACTTCAGCTGCCTGAGTTGGCTCCAGATGAGCAAGCACTATTGCAATTGTTTGAGGATGCTCTCTCTGAAGCATTGTTGCAATTGATGCTGAGTCAAGCCATCTGAGAATATCAAAAGCACTCGCTCCACTTTCAATCTTACTTATGAGTTTTGCAGCCTGTTCTTCTCCAAAAGCTTTTGTAAGAATTGTTTTTATGTATTCTTCGTCAACTGTTACAGGAGCTGCACCGATTTTTTCTGAAAATTCTTTAAGTATTGCCTCTGCTTCCTCTGGGGTAAGTTTTATCCTTGACATCATGGGAATAATTCGGGCAAGTTCTATTGGATCAAAATGTTTAAAAAGTTCTGTTGCCGCATCTTCCCCAATTATGGAAAGAAAAGCTGCTACTTTTTCTATACCTGAAAATTTTCTCATTTACTCACTTATCCATTCTCTAAGAATTGCAACAACTTTCTTTGGATTAGTTTTAGCTATTTCTCTAATTTCTTCTTTTATATCCCTCTCTGACACTGAAGGAACGGCTTCTTCAGATATGATAACCTCTTTTTCTAAAACTTTTTTCTCAACAGGTTTTTTGAGTAATTCAATTAATGGTTTTACGATAAATAGAATTATCAACAAAACTATAATTATCGGTATTAGATATTTGAGAATCATTTTTGCCAGACCAATGTAATCAATCCCTGGTTTTTCCTCTGGTATAACTTCAAAGGGCATGCTTTCAACTATTACATAATCACCTCTTTCTTTATTATATCCGATAGCTGCCTGAACAAGCTCTTGATATTTTTTAACTTCCTCCTCACTTCTTGGAACATAAACTTTTTTCCCTTTTTCTTCCTTGTATGTTCCATCAACCAAAACTGCCACTGATAATTTTTTTATCTGTCCTGTAGATTGTAAGATTTTACTTATAGTTTTACTAACTTCGTAGTTTATATTTTCTTGTTGTTTTTGAGACTGTACACTTTGAGTAGTTGTCTGAGCAGCCTGACCGGGCTGATTTGAAAGAACTCCTGGAATTCCTCCTGTTTGAGGACCCATTGTTTTTTCCTGCATGCGCTGTTCCTGTCTGATAGCAATTGTGTCAGGATCAAACTTTTCTTCAAGTTTTTCAACTTTTGAAAAATCAATATCAGCAGAGACCCTTACAATTGCCTTTCCTTTTCCAACGATATTTTCAAGCATACTTTGAATATTTTTCTCGTATGTTTTTTCAATGTTTCTTTTATATTCAATCTGGGTGGCATCAACAAGTTGCGCAGGATCTTTAGGTGCAGAAAGAAGATTTCCGTATTGGTCAACGACAGTTACATACTGAGGAGAAAGACCTTCTACACTGCTTGATACAAGATGGATTATGCTTGAGACCTGTTCTTTTGAGAGACTTCTGCCTGGCTTGAGTTTGAGCACAACAGAGGCTGTTGGATGGTCTTCCTTTTCTGTAAAAATTGTTTTTTCTGGAATTGCTATATGAACTCTTACCTGATCAACTTCTTGAAGTTGCTTTATTGTTCTTTGAAGTTCACCCTGGAGAGCCCTTATATAGTTTACACGTTGAGAAAACTCTGTAAGTCCTATCTGAGTTTTGTCAAATATTTCAAAGCCTACTCCACCTCCTGATGGAATTCCTTGAGCAGCTAGTTCAAGTCTTAGTTCATGAACTTTGTCTGAAGGAACATAGATTGCGTTGTCTTTAACCTGATAGGGCACTTTTTTCTCTTTTAGCTTATTTATTACATTTCCTGCGTCTTCTGCAGTAAGATTTGTGTATAAAATCTGGTAATCCTGTTTTGGTAACCATAGAAGTAAAGTTAAAAGCATGGCAAAAACAATAACAACAAGACCGGCAAGAGCAAGCTTTCTGTTAAGAGGCATGTTTTTGATATTTTCTATGGTTGTTTTTATTCTGTCTGTAAGTGGCATTTTTTACTAAACCTGCATACGAGAAATTTCTTCATATGCTGTTATAACCTTGTTTCTGACCTGAATTAGTGTCTGAAGTGTAAGGTCAGCCTTTTGCATTGCCATAACAACTTGATGAATGCTTAATTCACCCTTGGCAAAGGCTTCAATTGCATTTTGAGCTTCTTTTTCTATCTGAGAAGCTTCCTTTATAGCATCCTTTAGAACCTGTTCAAAAGATTCTTTTTGAGCACCCTTTAAATTTTTTAGCTCTTCCAGACTCTTCCCTAAAATTTCACTTATGTTTTTTATCTCTGTCATCTATAAACCTCCTAAACCTTTAATATATCAACGGTTCTCATGAACATATCCTTGTATGAGTTTATCATTGTAAGATTTGCCTCATATGCCCTTGATGCAGAAATAAGATTGATCATTTCCTCCATTGGATTTACATTTGGATATCTTACATATCCGTCTTTATCTGCATCAGGATGTGATGGTTCATAAACAAGCCTCGGCGGTCTTGGATCTTCAACTATTTTGTAAACATCAACACCCTGAGAAATCTGATCATACATGTAAGTGATAAATAAAACATCCTTTCTGCGATAGGGACCTCCTTCAGGAGTTCTTGTAGAATTAATATTTGCAAGATTTGATGCAATAACATTGAGTCTTATTTTTTGTGCTTCAAGCCCTGTTGCCGATACTTTAAGAGGTAAAAAAAGATCTTTCATCATCTACCTCCTTTAATTGCATCTTTAAGCATGCGAATTCTTGTTGAAAGAAGTTGTGTTGCCGTATTATACATAAGCATCGTCTCTGCCACTTTTGTCATCTCTACTTCTATATTAACAGTATTCCCATCTCTGTTTGGCATTGTTGTCGGTGATTCGATGATTTCAAAACTGGAAGTTCCATCTTCAACTGCTTTTTTTAACTCTTCTTTGAAATTTATATCCTTTGCCTTGTAACCAGGAGTGTCTGCATTTGCTATGTTAGAGGCGAGAATTTTTTGCCTGTAGGTACATAAGTCCATTATTTTTTCAAGAATTTTTATTGAATTATCCATATTTCTCCACCCTCATTAAAAATTTAAGCAAAATTGATGCCGAAATTATAGATCTTTAAGTCCATATTCGTTTATCTTATTTCGCAGTGTTCTTACGCTTATTCCAAGAATTTTTGCCGCTTTTGTGCGATTTCCTCCAGTTTTTTTAAGGGCATCGATTATTAGATCTTTTTCTGCATCCTTTATTCTGCCAGCTTTTAATGATTTTTTCTCTTCATAAAAGACCTCATCTTCCGGAACTCTCAACTGCCCATCTGTACTGAGTACAGCAGTTCTATATATAAAGTTTTCAAGCTCTCTAACATTTCCCTGCCATTGTCTGTCAAGCAGATATTTTTTCATCTCCTCTGTAATTGTAAAACTTTTTGACATCTTATTTGAGAGTCTCTTTACGAAAAACTCAGCAAGTGGAATTATATCCTCAGTTCTTTCTCTGAGAGGAGGAATTCTTATTGGAAAAACATTTATTCTGTAAAAAAGATCTTCCCTGAAATTTCCTTTTTTTACTTCTTCCCACAGATCTCTGTTAGTTGTTGCGATGATTCTCACATCTACTGGAATAGGCTTTGTCCCACCAACTCGGTCAACTTCTTTTTCCTGAATGACTCTCAACAGCTTTGCCTGAAGCCTATATGCCATCTCACTTATTTCATCAAGAAGAATTGTTCCTTTATTGGCAAGTTCAAATTTGCCAGGTTTTCTTTCCGAAGCTCCTGTGAAAGCTCCTTTTTCGTGTCCAAAAAGTTCTGCTTCAAGAAGTGTTTCAGTTATAGCTGCACAATTTATTGCTACAAAAGGTTGATTTGCTCTTGGACTGTGTCTGTGAATATATCTTGCGATGACCTCTTTACCAACTCCGCTTTCTCCTGTAAGCAGAACTGTAATATCTGTTTTTGCTATCTCTCTTGCAATTTCAAGAATCCTTCTCATCTGCTTTGATTCCGCTACAATTTCACTCTCTTCAGGAATAAGTCTGAAAACAAGAGATTTAAGAGTATCCATTGAAAATGGTTTCATGATGTAGTCTACTGCACCAAGTTTCATTGCTTTTACAGCATCCTCAACTGAGCCATATCCTGTAATTACAATTACAGGAGTATAGATGCCTCTTTTCCTTATCTCAGCGAGAAACTCTAAACCATTCATCTTTGGCATCTTTACATCGGTTATTATCAGCGAAAAATCACTTAGATTAACTGTTGAAAGAACATGAGTTGGGTCTCTATAAAATTGAGGATTAAAACCAAAACGGGACATTGCCTCTTTAAGGGCAAAGCCCATGTCAGGTTCATCATCTATTATCAGAACTGACTTCATCTCAAAGGTAAATAAATTGCAAATTCTGTGCCTGCATTAATTTCGCTTTTTACCTCTATTTTCCCTGAATGAGCAGAGACTATGCTCTGTGTTATACTCAAACCAAGTCCTGTACCTCTATCTTTTGTGGAAAAGAATGGATCAAAGATTCTTTCAACTATCTCACTGTCAATTCCATGACCTGTATCTTTTATACTGATTTTGACAAATTCTACATCATTGAATGCATCAAATATAATTTTTCCACCTTCTGGCATTGCCTGATAGGCATTAACAATAATATTTATCAAAGCCTGCCTAATAAGAGCATAATCAAGATTGAGAAAAATTTTATCTTTTATTCTATTTTCTATCTCAATTGAGGCTCTTGTGAAGAGTTCATGAAAGTCATTAATTATCTCATTAATCAAATCATTCAGGCATACAGGACTTTTTTTTGGAACAATTCCTCTTGTAAAGCTGAGCATGTTTTCAAGGGTATTTCTTAACATCTTAACAGAACTTGAAATCCTTTTTGCATAATCTCCATGAATTGACTCTTTCAGGTCTTCAGCTATCATATTGGCAAAAAGTTCAATACTTCCAAGAGGATTTCTTATTTCATGAGCTATTTTCATAACAAGAGAACCCATTGCACTGAGTCTTCTGTTTCTCTCATTTTCTGCTTCAAGTTCTTTTATTCTTGTAATATCTTTACAGAGAAAGACATGTCCTATCTTGTTTCCTTCTGAGTCAACAACATCTGATTGAGAAACTATTGCATAAAAAGGCTTTTTAGAATTGGGATAAATGAGATCACCTTCTATTTTTATAGGCAATTCTCTTTTGCCTATAACATCTTCTGCTTTAACATTAAAAAGTTTCTCTCCTGCCCTATTGATTAATCTGATGACACCTTCACTGTCAAAAAATACAACAGCTATGTCAATGCTTTCAATTATGCTGCTTAGGAGTCTTTTTTTCTGCTCAACTTCCTCAGTAAGAAGCCTGACTTTTTCCTCAAGAAGGCTGTAATATTTTATTAAAGCTTCTGAGGCTGTGTTAATCTTTAATATTGCTTCATTTAAAAGCTCTTTCATGGCTTATGAAGAAGTGCCTTTGCTGCTTCTGAGAGTTGTCCGCCTGAATTTGCAACTTTTTCAAGATATGTTTTGTCAGGAGCAAGCTTTCCATACTGATAATATGCCCACATCAGAGAATTGCTGTCCTTTATTCCAGTGTCTATTGCTCTTTTGTAGTACTTAACTGCTTCTTTTATTTTTTTTGAAAGATAAAAGTAGTCAGCTGCTTTAAGGGACGCCTCTGCATTACCAAGTTTAGATGCTTCAAGCCAGTAGTGAATGGCTTTTTTGCTATCTCCATTTGAGTATTCAAGATCTCCAAGAAGGGTTAAAATTTCAGGGTCTTTTATTGATTTTGAAATTTTTCTTAGTAAAGTGAGTGCAGTTTGCCTGTCTCCTTCCCTGTCAAGTATCTGTGCATAAAGGGCAGTTGCTTCAGGATTTTTATCTTTAACAGACTCTAAAATTTTCTTCGCCTCTTTGAGATTACCCTCTTTTATCAAAATTTTTGAGTAAGGAATGATTGCTTCTGCCTTTCTTGGTCCTGTCTGAATTTTTCTCAGCAGATTTTTAGCTTCCCTGTATTTTCCCTGAGAAATGAGAAATTGAGCTGCCTGAGAAAGTAAAGCTGAATCTGCAGATAAAAAAGGATAGATTTTAACGATATAATCTGAAGCTTTTTGAGGATTGTCGTGCATAACAGTTTTTAAAAAATCCTCAATTTTTTCGTTTTTAAGCTTTCTATCTCTAAATACGAAAAGCATTTTTAATGCCTCATCATAGTCTTTAATGTTCATGTATATCGAATAAATCTTCAACTTAACATCATCATTAGGTATATAAAAATAAATCTCTTTTCCTATTTTCAGTGCTTCTTGAGTTTTCCCCTGCTCAAGATAAATGTCAAATAGCATTCTTTTCGCTTTAACAGTATCATAGAGTTTTTTTGATTTTTCAATGTATTTTTTCAAAACATTTTCTGCCTCTGAAAATTTCTTTGCTTTTATTAAAATGTCAGCCCTATCAAGTTCATAAATAGTTTGTTTCAGTTTCACATTTTTATTGAACTCCTTTAGAGCTTCTTCTGTTTTGCCTATGGCAGCAAGGTATTTTATCCTCAAAAGTGCTGTTTCTGGCTCATTGAAATCTTTTTTATCAAGTTTTTGAAGGACTGCCTCTACTGTTTTCAAATCACCTTTGTAAAAAGCCACCCAGCCTTTGCCAATCAATGCCTGTTTTTCAAAAGGTTGTTGAACTTTCTCAAGATATTGCTCTGCTTCTTTTAGTTTTCCTAACTTTAAATAGGTTAATCCCATATAGAGATTTGCTTCATTCAAAGTTGGAGAATCTTTAAAATCTCTCAAAAGTCGCTTTAGAGGAATTGTTACCTCATAGTAATTTCCTAAAAAGTATTCTGCCTTTGCAAGCCCCAAAAGAGCTCTGTCTGCAAGTTTGGGGTCTTCAATGAATTTCTTAAAAAACTCCTTTGCCTGCAAGTAGTTTTCAGTTTTTAAAAAATCTTCACCTCTTTTAAGAGGATCTTCTGCATAGGCAAAAGCAGAAATAAAAAAAATGAGAATGATGCTAATCAAAGTTTTCATTGTCTTTTATTCCAAGTCTTTTCATCTTTTCAATGAGTGTTGTCCTATTAATATTCAGATACTTTGCTGCTCTGCTTTTAACCCATCCATTTAAGTTTAGTGCGTGTAGAATTAATTTTTTCTCGTAATCCCTTAAAACTTCGTTAAGATCTATTCCAGAACTAAAGGGGTTTAAGTCGTCGGAGACTGCCTTTGGAAGTAAATTCTCGCCAAATCTTATTCTTTCAGGAATGTCTTCGACGCTTACTGTTCCACCATCATTTAAAACATAAAGTCTTTCAATTAAATTTTCAAGTTCTCTAACATTTCCAGGCCAGTGATAGTTTAAGAAAATCTCCATCACCTGTGAGTTAATTTTGAGTGAATAACCAAATTTTTTTGAAAATTTATCAATAAAATAGTCACAGAGAAGTGGAATATCTTCTTTTCTTTCCCTTAAAGGAGGAATTACCACAGGAACAACATTCAGTCTCCAGAAAAGGTCTTCTCTGAACCTTCCTTCTTTTACTTCATTTTCTAAATTTTTGTTTGTGGCTGCTATGATTCGGACATCAACCTGTATAGATTTCGTTCCTCCTATTCTTTCAAAGCTTCTGTCCTGAATTACTCTCAATATCTTTACCTGAAGATGAAGTGGCATATCACCTATCTCGTCAAGAAAGATTGTGCCTTCATTGGCAAGTTCAAATCTTCCCTGACGGGTAGTGGAAGCTCCTGTGAAAGCTCCTTTTTCGTATCCAAAAAGTTCTGCTTCAAGAAGTTCTGAAGGTATGGCAGCACAGTTTACAGGAATAAAAGGTTTTTCACCTCTTTGACTTTTCTGATGAATCATCTTCGCAACAAGCTCTTTACCTGTTCCAGACTCTCCCATTATTAAAACAGTGCTATCTGTTTTTGAGAGTTTATCAATGAGTGTTAGAACTCTCTGAATTTGAATAGACTGCCCAACAATAACAACTTTATCATTCATGTCATAAATATGACATATAGAAAACTAATTTTTCAATAAGAATTTTCAAATGATTTAATCTTCTGAGTAACTTTTTATCTTGTTTCGTAATGATTTATTTTGCTGATAAGATATTGAAGTTTTTTTCTAAAAAAAAGAGTCTCCGGATCCTTTGGATATTTAATGAGATTAGCTCTCTTAAGAATTTCATCTTTTGAAATTTTGTATTTTTCTACAATTTTTATAATATCACTGAAATCTTCTTCTGTTCCTCTGAGAAGTTTGCTGAAGATAAAATCTAAAGGGTCAAGAATTTTCAATCTTAAATTTTCTGTTTCATATACTGTTTTAGCTCTTTTTCTATAACCTTCTGGCAAAGGTATTATCCCCCATCCACTTATATTTTCACTCAAATTAAAGCTTAGTTTCTCATTTTTTAAAAAATCTATCAGCTCAAAGTATATTTCTTCACTGCATTGGATTTCTCCATCAATATCTGTTGTATATCTGGAACTTCCGTAAAACTCCATTGCAAGTCCTCCAATCAGAATTATTTCAGCAAAAGCTCCTTTGCTCTTTAGAAAATTTTCTATCTTTTCTATGTAAAACTTAGCATAGCCCTTCATGAATTAAACCTTTGATAAAGTTTCTTCTATTTTGCATGTAATTTTTGAGCTTTACTCTATAGTAAGATATGATACCTTTTTTATGTAATTGTTCCAGTGGAATATTTGTCGGAAAAATCCAATTAAAGGCAAGATACCAGCTAAGAGCATCCTCAAATGCTTTTTTAATCTTTGCGTTTTCAACATAAGGGAACAAAACATTTACAATATCTGGATTAACTATTATCTCTATCCAGAGATGATTTAAAAGTCTTTCATCACAAATAAGTTCCTCAATACTCTCTATATGTTTCTTTGATATAGATTGGAGATATTTAAAATTAATTGCGTTCATGGTTTATTTTAGCTGCTTTTTATAGAGTTTTTCAAAAATGTTATTATTCTCTTCAAACTGTTAAAATATTTAAATGCAGTTTAAAATTCTGAAGAAAGATGGATTTGCCCGCACAGCTCTGCTTGAAACAAAACGGGGTGTTATTCATACACCTGCTTTTATGCCTGTTGGAACAAATGGAACAGTTAAAGCAATGACTCCAGAGGAAGTAAGAGACATTGGATATGAAATAATACTCTCAAATACCTATCATCTCTATCTAAGACCGGGGCATGAGACAATTAAAGAAATTGGTGGAATTCACAGATTTATCAACTGGCAGGGACCAATTCTTACAGATAGTGGTGGATTTCAGATTTACAGCCTTGCCTCTTTAAGAAAGATAACCTCAGAGGGAGTTGAATTTCGCTCCCATATTGATGGCTCCCTTCATTTTATATCTCCTGAAAGGGCTATTGAGATTCAGATCGCATTGGGTTCGGACATAATGATGGTTTTTGATGAATGTGTTCCCTATCCAGCAGAAAAGCAGTATGTTGAAAAATCTATAAAACTCACAAAGGATTGGGCAGAGCGATGTAAAAACTACTTTGAAAAACAAAGAACCAATCAATCTCTTTTTGGTATCATCCAGGGTGGAGTTTATGATGATTTAAGAGAAAAATCTCTTGAGGAAATCGTAAAAATAGGTTTTGATGGGTATGCTATTGGTGGTTTAAGTGTGGGAGAGCCGAAAGAGGATATGTACAGGGTGGTAAAAAATGTTACTCCTTTAATGCCAGAAGACAAGCCCCGTTATTTGATGGGAGTTGGTGACCTAATAGATGTCCTTCATGCTGTTGAACATGGGATTGACATGTTTGACTGTGTAATGCCAACAAGAAATGCAAGAAATGGAACACTTTTTACTTCTCGGGGAAGGATAAGTATAAAAAGAAGTGAGTTTAAAGATGATTCAACTGCTCTTGATCCAGAGTGTGATTGTTATACC
This sequence comes from Thermodesulfovibrio aggregans, assembly GCF_001514535.1. Lineage (NCBI taxonomy): Bacteria > Pseudomonadati > Nitrospirota > Thermodesulfovibrionia > Thermodesulfovibrionales > Thermodesulfovibrionaceae > Thermodesulfovibrio > Thermodesulfovibrio aggregans. Next base: position 628,321 of record NZ_BCNO01000001.1, read on the forward strand.
TGCAGAAACTATACAAAAGCTTTCTTAAGGCATCTTTACATGTGCAGAGAAATTCTCTCAATGAGGCTTAATACAATTCATAATCTTTACTTTTACTGCAAATTCTTTGAAAAAATGAGAACTGCCATAGCTGAGGGAAGATTTCAGGATTTTAAAAAAGAGTGGCTACCTGTTCTTGAGAAAAACTTTTCTTCTGAGCCAGATGACTTCCATCACAGCTAAGAGCATTGGTTAACTCAGGGAATCCTTCTCTACATGAAGAAAAAGTCAAAGAGAGAGAATCGCATATTTTTCTTACTTTGAGCATTAATTGTTTTCTTAAAGACTCAGGTAAATACCAGGAGTTTGAGTACTTTTTCCCGTCTCTGAAATAAAGTTCCTTGATTTTTTTAGCTTCTTCAGGAAAAGCTTTAGATATTTTTATCCAACTATCCCATCTTGGTTTAAAGGTGCTTGCCGTGATGTGTCTTACACCACAGTTTTTTGCCTCCTTAAGTATTTTTTCAATCTCATCTTCATTTATATAGGGAATAATTGGGTCTAGTCTTATGCCAACAGGTATTCCTTCTTTACTTACCCTTTCGGCTGCCTTGAGTCTCTCAAAGGATGAAGGAGCATTTGGCTCAAGAGAACTCTCATATTTAAAGGTTGTTACTGTAAATGTCACAGAGGAAGGGATTTCTTTCAGTAAATCAATGTCTCTTAAGACTATATTGCTTTTTGTTATGATAAGAACTCTCATATTATGCTCTTTAAAGATTTCAAGACATTTTCTTGTAATCTCTTTATCTTTTTCTATTGGTGGATAGGGATCTGAAGTATTGGATAATGAAATCAGAGAACCTTCAGGAATTTTTTTTATCTCCCTTTTTAGAGTTTTAATAAGAGCCCTTTTTTCTCTTAAATGGAAAAAATCTTTTATGTATGAGGATGCATAACAGTAAAGGCATCGGTGAGCACATCCTGTGTAAGGATTCAGTGAATACTTTGGTGGACATGTGCAGAGTTCACTTTTCCAAGGATCAAAGGGACGAAGATACATAAATTATTATGCTATAATTTCTGATGTATATGAAAGAGGAGAAAACAATAAAAACAATGTTCGACAGAATTGTCCTTAGATATGACCTCCTAAATCACCTTCTTTCATTTGGGCAGGATATTATCTGGAGAAAAAAGATGGCAGAAGAGGCAGTAAACAATTTTAATTCAAGGTTCAAAGTTCAAGGTTCAAAGATTGTTTTGGATCTTGCAACAGGCACAGCAGACTCTGCCATAGCAATTTTAAAAAAAAGAGTTAAAGTTGTAGGTGTTGATATAAGTTATGAGATGTTGAAGGCTGGAAATAAAAAGATAAAAAATAAGTTCGAAAACTGCCTTTTTTATCCTATCGTTGCTTCTGGTTATCAACTGCCTTTTAAGAATAACAGTTTTGATGCAGTTACTTGTGCTTTTGGAATAAGAAATATGCATGAAACAAAGCTTGCTCTGGCTGAGATTTACAGAATACTTAAAAACGGAGGAAGAATTGTTATTCTTGAATTTTCCCTGCCTGAAAATATATTTCGTAAACCCTATCTGTTTTATCTGAAGAAAATAATTCCAGCTATAGCATCCCTTTTTTCTGTACGTTCTGCCTATGAATATCTTGGCTCTTCAATTGAGAGATTTTATAAACCTCGGGATTTTGTAAGATTACTCGAAGACTCTGGATTTAAAAATCCTAAAGCCATTCCCTTAAGCTATGGGTGTGTGTATATTTATATTGGGGAAAAGTTTTAAATAATATCTTTAGTTTTTCTTGTCTCTTCTATTTCCTTTTTCATTTTTTCATAACAGTCAGGGCAGATGCTGTGAGAGAAATCTGCTTCTGTATGTTCTTTTAAATAAGTTTCAAGCTTTATCCAGTACCCTTCATCATTTCTTATTTTCTTGCACCATGCGCAAATTGGAATTAAGCCTTTCAATGTTTTTACGTTTTCCAGGGCTTTTTGAAGTTCTTTAATGAGTTTTTCCCTATTTTCGTCATAAACCTTTTTATCTGTTATGTCCTCTCCTGCACTAACTGTAGCAACTATATTGCCCTTTGCATCTCTTAAAACAGTATTATGCCAGACAAAAATTCGTTCGGAGCCATCTTTTCTTAAAACTTTATTTTCAAAGTAACCAGCAATTTCAGTCTCTCCCGAGATTACACTCTCAAAAACTATTTTAACGCCTTCCCTTTCCTTTTCAGGGATTACAGTCTCAAACCAATTTTTCCCTAACAATTCTTCCTTTGTATAGCCTAATTTTTCTGCACCTTTTTGGTTAATTAGAATAATATTTCCATTTTTATCCAAAACAACGAAAACGAGTTCAAGAACTTCTATATATGGGTAGTGTAAAATTTTTTATGTGTAAAATTGACAGAGCAATAAAAGAGGGTGTATCCTCCATTAATTTAACCAAAAATCAAACAAAGAAAGGAGGAATACACCCATGAAAGAAAAACCTTTAACTAATTTAAGATTACCAGATTTATGGAAAGAATTCAACAGTAATTTTAATGAATCCTTCTGGGAAGAATTTGAACAAAAAATGAAGTTAATGAAGAAAAAGTTTATTGAATTAGCATTACAAGAGGAGATAACAGCACTTACAGGGGCTCAAAAATATGAAAGAACCCCAGAGAGAGTTTACCGTAGGAATGGATACTGGAAGAGATACATAAGAAGGCAAAGCCAGATAGATGAGATACTAAAGCAGATATTTATTTATGGAGCATCAACACGACTTACAGCTAAAGCCTTAAAACCACTTATTGGAGAAGTATCAGCTCAAACAATATCAAACATAGCAAAAAGTCTTGATGAGGATGTAAAGAAATTTCATCGGAGAGAAATTACTGAAAAGTATATGTATCTATTTTTAGATGCCATAGTTCTTAAGATTAAGACAGGTATAGGTTCTAAGAGCAGGGCTGTTTTAGCGGCATATGGAGTAACA